>JAYRVK010000961.1:0-5785 GCA_041918555.1 Sandaracinaceae bacterium | reverse complement strand
GCGGCGGCGGTGCCGGACGGGCTCAGGAGCGGCGGCGCCATCGCGCCCGCCGTGGAGCCGACGAGCGGCGGCTCGGTCGCGCGCGTGACGCGGTAGCGCGCGAGCGCGGGCGTGCGCGCCGTCTCGGTGGTCGTCACCACGAGGAGCGCGGGGCAGTCGAGCGCCGAGAGGCCGAGCGTCTGCGGCGCGTGCGCGGTGGTCAGCGTGGCCACCGTCGCGCCGCTCAGCGACGCCGGGTTGCGCCCCGCCCACGCGGCGTCGAGCCACGCGTGCATCGCGTCGGCGCACACCCGCCGCACGACCGCGCCCTCGCCCTCCTCGAGCTCCACGTCGAGCGTGACCTGCCCCGCGTCGGGCGGGATCGGGCCGAGGACGTCGATGCCGCCCGGCCACACCGCGGAGCGCTCGTTGATGATCCACGGCGTCCCGGTGCGATCCCACGGGCGCTCGGGGGTGGTCCCGCGCGGGAGCTGCCCGAGCATGAAGTCGAGCTGCTCGCCGTCGATCTCGAACGTCACGGTGAAGCCGGTCTGGAGCTGGCCCGCGAGCCGCGAGCTGCCCTCGGTCGCGGCCTGGCTGCGCGCGCGATCGTCGGGCGACTCGCCCGCGAGGCCGAGCAGCCCGCCGAGCACCGAGGAGAACACGCCCGTCGCCTCGGCGCGCACGAGGCCCGTCGGCTCGACCGCGGCGCGCACGCCGGGCTGCGGGCGCAGCCACACCGACGCGATGCGGGCGCGCGGGTCGTAGCCGATCGCGAGCGACGCGGTGAACGCGGCCGCGGCGTCCATCCGCAGGTACTGCCGCACGCGGAAGCCCATGCTCTCGCGGTCGAGCCAGGTCCAGCCCGGCCCGCCGAACGAGACGTTGAGCCGGCCGTCGACGACCTGCGCCTCGCAGCGGCGGATCCACCAGCGGCCGACCGACGGATCGCGACCGCCCGCGGCCCCCTCGTGCGTCTCGTCGCCGGGGAGCCCCACGAAGGTCCCGAGCACGCGGTCGCAGATGCGCGGGGCGATCACCTCCGCCATCAGCTCGCTGAGCTCGTCGGGCGTCGACTGCTCTTCTCCGCCCGCGGTCGGCTCGCACTGCGCGGGCGCGGTGCGCTCGCCGCCCTCGTAGCCGACCTCGTCGCCACAGCCCGCGAGCGCGAGCACGAGCCCCCAGATGATCGTCCGCTGCATGAGCCTCCGGAGCATAGGCGAACCCTCCTCAGCGCGGTCGCGATTCCGCGCCCGGAGCGTAGCGCGCGCGGAGCACGCGCCAGGCCGCGCGCAGGCCCGTCGCCTCGCCGCCGATCGGGCGGCCCGGCCGGCCGCGGTCGTTCCACGCGGGCGTGTCGAAGTGGGCCCAGACCTTCGCGCCCTCGACGAACTCCTTCAGGAAGAGGGCGGCGATCGTCGCGCCCGCGAGGCCGGTCGCCGGCGCGTTCTTGAGGTCCGCGAGATCGCTGTCGAGGTGCCGCCTGTAGCCGGCGTGGAGCGGCATGCGCCACACCGGATCGTGCGCGATCCGCCCGGCCTCGCCGAGCGCGTGCGCGAGCTCGGAGTCCTTCGTCCAGAACGGCGTGATCTCGTTCCCGACCGCGACCCGCGCCGCGCCGGTCAGCGTCGCGAAGTCGAGCAGGAGCTCGGGCGCGTCCTCCGCCGCCGCCGCGAGCGCGTCCGCGAGGATCACGCGCCCCTCCGCGTCGGTGTTCGTGATCTCGATCGTCTCGCCGCGCCGCGTGCGGATCACGTCGCCCGGCCGGATCGCGCCCGGCCCGGGGAGGTTCTCGACGGCGGGCACCAGCACGCGCAGGCGGACCGGGAGCGCGGCGTCGAGGATCAGGCCCGCGAGCCCGAGCGCGATCGCGGCGCCGCCCATGTCCTTCTTCATGTGCAGCATCCCGGAGGACGACTTGAGGTCGAGGCCGCCGCTGTCGAAGCAAACCCCCTTGCCCACGAGCGTCACCCTCGGCGCGGTGGGCGGGCCCGCCGCGAGGTCGATGAGGAGCGGCGCGCGCGCGCTCCCGCGGCCGACCGCGTGGATCGCGGGGAAGCCCTCCTCGAGCTTCTTCCCTTTGACGATCTTCACCTCGGCGCCGGCGATCGTGCGCGCCGCGTCGGCGAGCTCCGCGGGGCCGAGATCCTCGGCCGGCGTGTTGATCCAGTCGCGCACGCGCGCGATCGCGTCGATCTGGCGCGACGCCTCGGCGCGGTCCGCGCCCGCGGGCCACACCAGCTCGTGCACGCCGGGCGGCGTCTCCGATCGGTACCGATCGAACCGATACGACGCGAGGGCCCAGCCGATCGCGGCCTCGGTGGCCTCCTCCGGCGTGAGCGCCGCGTCGACGCGGTAGCGCCCGGCGGGCAGGCGCTGGCGCGCGGCGGCCCACGCCCAGAGGCTCTCCTCGCCGCGTCCGAGCAGCGCGAGCGCCGGGCCGTGCTCGCCGGGGACCGCGAGGGTGCGGTGACCCTTCGCCTCGAACCCGCTCGCCGCGACCCAGCGCCGCGTCGCGCGCGGCTTGCCGCGCAGCCAGGCCCGCAGGCCGTCCTCGTCGACGGGCACGATCGGGATCGTGCGGGCCGACCTCCTCGTCACGAGTGCGCTCGACACGGGGCGAGTGAACCACGGAAGACCCCAGCCCGCACGACACGCGGCCCGATGGTCCCCGCAAACGTTTCATAGCGGCCGCAGCGTCCGTCGCCCAAAGCCCCGCCGCCCGGGCGGGAACGACGCTTGCTCGAACCTGGCTCCGGAGCAGGATGGTCCGCGGCCCGACGTTTTCCGACCGCGCGCTCGATGCGTGCACGAAACGTACACCCGTGCTAGGGTCGGCCGTTGGCGACGTCCACGCACCGCGCACGGAGCTCGCGCCCCTCCCCTCGACCGGGGGGCGCCGCGGGATCCAGCGGTCGCGAAGAGCGCGCAACGAACGTTGCTTTGGCGGTAGACCCGGCGGGGATGGGGTCGCGTCGCTGGAAGGGGATTTGTCTTGACCACTCAGCAAGCGGGGGCGATGGCGGCGCCCGACGGGGAGGAGCTCGAGCGCCTCACGCGTGACCGAGCCGATTCGAAGGCCACCGACCAGCTCGTCGAGGCGCTCATCGCGAGCGCGCGCGCCGACGGGTACGTGACCTTCGACGACGTGGCGCGCGCCTGCGCGAGCGCGCCGCGCGTGGAGCGCGCGGTGAACCTCGTGATGAAGCGGCTCCCCGGCGAGGGCATCGAGATCCGCGATCACGCCGAGGCGACGCCCCGCCGCCGACACGCCGTCGCGATCGCGGCCGACGACGACGACGAACCCGGGCTCAGCGAGCCGCCCGCCTCCGCCAGCGCGGCCCCCCCGGGCGTCGATCCGATCCAGGCCTACCTCGGCAAGATGGGCAGCCTCTCGCTGCTCACGCGCGAGGGCGAGGTCGAGTTCGCGCGCCGCATCGAGAGCGGCCGCCGCCGCATGCTCGACGCGCTCGCGCGCTCGTCGATCCGGATGCCGGAGCTCACCGACCTCATCGAGCGCATCGAGGAGGCCGACATCCGCATGCGCGACGTGCTCGACGGCATGACCACCTCGACGCCCGATCAGGAGGCCGCGGCCGAGCCCGACGCGCTGCGCGGGCTCAAGCGGCTCAAGCGGCTCGAGAAGGTCAACCGCCGCATCATCAAGGACCTCGAGGGCGACCGGCGCCTCGCGCCCGCGACGCGCAAGCGACTCGAGCTCGAGCTCGAGGAGAACCGCGAGCACCGCTTCGAGGCGCTGATGGCGCTCGGTCTGCACGAGCGCCAGCTCGAGCGCATCACGTCGCGCCTCCGCGACTACGTGCACCGGCTCGAGAAGGCCGAGACGGAGCTCGCCGAGGCCGCGGCCGAGGTGCGCGTGCGCGATCCCCACCGCCTCGAGGAGCGGCTCCCGACGCTCCGGCCGAGCAAGCAGATCCCGCGCACCGCGCTCCTGCGCGCCGAGCGCGCGGTGAAGGACCTCAACCGCGTCTGCCGGCAGATCGAGGAGGACGCGGGTCGGCCGATCGACGTCGTGAGGAACAACTATCGCGTGCTCCGGCGCGCGGAGGACGAGGTCGAGGCCGCGAAGGCCGAGATGGTCGAGGCGAACCTCCGCCTCGTGGTCTCGATCGCGAAGAAGTACATGAAGCGCGGCCTCCCGTTCCTCGACCTGATCCAGGAGGGCAACATCGGGCTGATGCGCGCGGTCGAGAAGTTCGACTACCGCCGCGGCTACAAGCTCTCGACGTACGCGTCGTGGTGGATCCGGCAGTCGATCGCACGCGCGACCGCGGACCAGGCGCGGACGATCCGCCTCCCCGTCCACGCGTTCGAGCGGCTCAACAAGATGGTGCGGGTCACCCGCGAGCTGATGGGCCAGCTCGGCCGCGAGCCCACGCCCGAGGAGCTCGCCAAGACCATGCAGATGCCGGTCAAGAAGGTCCGGGACCTCTTGGCCATCAGCCGCGACGCGATCAGCCTCGAGACGCCGGTCGGCAACGACGGGAGCGGCCAGCTCGCGGACTTCATCGAGGACGAGGCCGCGGCGAGCCCGATGGACGGCGTGGTCAACGACGATCTCGAGCAAAACGTGTTGCGTGCGCTCGCGGTGCTGACGCCGCGGGAGGAGAAGATCCTGCGCATGCGGTTCGGGATCGGCTCGACCGACGTGCACACGCTGGCCGAGGTCGGCGAGGTGTTCGGCGTGAGCCGCGAGCGCATCCGCCAGATCGAGGCCCTCGCGCTGCGCAAGCTGCGCCAGAGCGGCAGCGAGCTCGCCCTGCGCAGTTTCGTCGATTGAGGGGGCTGCGCGCCCCCTTTCCCCCACGCGCGCCGCGCGCGGGGCCCCCTCCCTCGTCCGACCGCGCTGCGCGCGTTCGCTCCCCGCGCAGGGCGCGGGGCCCCCTCGCGCTACGGCCGTCGCTTCGCGCCGGCCTGCGCTCGTCGTCGACTGATTTCGCAGCGTCGATCGATGGTAGGCTCAGCGCAGGGTGAGGAGCGCGAGCCAGGCCGAGGTGGACCGCGAGGTGGGGGACGTCGCGAAGGCGCTCCACCGGCGCGGCTCGGTCAGCGAGAGCGTCGCGCTCCTGCGCGCGTCGATCGCGCGCGATCCCGAGCAGGCGGGCGCGAAGCGCCTCCTCGAGATGGCCCTCGCGGGGGAGGATCTCGGCGGGCCGAGCGCCACCGTCGAGCTCGGGTACGGCCTCGTGGACACGTGGATCCGGCGCGGGATGCTGGTCGAGGCGCTCGCGCTCCTCGGCGGGACCTCGCTCGGGAGCCGCGACAAGGGGCGCGAGTGGGCGAACCTCCTCGGCGAGCTGCTCGCGCCGGTGCCCCTCGACGCGGAAGACGTCTTGCGCGCGATGCACCGGCAGCTGATGACCGGCGGCGCGTCGGTCGCGCTGACCCTGCTCGAGGAGCGCGACCGGAGGGCGCCTGCGCTGCCCGCGTGGGCGCGGCGGCGGCTCGAGCTGCTGCGCTGGATGCTCCTCGACAACGCGGAGGTGCTCGACGCGGTGGAGAGCGACGCGCTCGCGCCCTCGGAGCTGGCGGGCGCGGTCACCGTGCTCGTGCGTCGCGGCTTGCTGGCGGGGCTGGCCGCGTTGCGCGAGCTCGTCGCGCGCCGGCCCGAGCTCGCGGACGGGCACCGCGCGCTCGAGGCGGTCGAGACGCTCGCCGCCAACATCCAGGAGGAGACGGCGCGGGCGGGCTCCGGGCACCACACGATGCCGATGGTGGGGCACCCCGCCGCCGTCATGCAGATCCGCATGGGAAACCTGCCGGAGGCGCTCGCGCTGTACGAGCG
>JAYRVK010000960.1:0-5029 GCA_041918555.1 Sandaracinaceae bacterium | reverse complement strand
TCCTGGGTCTGGAGTAGTCACAGCTCGACGCGCACGAGGATCGCGCGCGCGAGCTCGCGCGGCGGGGGCTCGAGCGCGAGCGGCGCCATGCGGTCGACGTCGGCGCGCGGGAGCCAGTAGAGGACGACGTCGCCGAGGACGGGCGGGCTCACCCGGGCCGTGATCGGCTCGAAGAGCTCGCCGGCCCACGCGCGCAGGAACGCCTCGGCTTCGGGGTCGGTGAGCCCGTGCGCCCGCAGCGCCTCGGCCATGCGCGCGCGCTCGCCGGGGGCGTCGAGCGGCGAGCTCGCCGCGGGCAGCGCGACGGTCGCGCCCGCCGCCGGCGCCGCCACCCGCGCGCTGCGGAGCAGGCCGTTGGGCTGCCGCGTGATCCGCAGGAGCTCTCCGACGCCGTCTGCGCTCGCGCGCGCGTTGACCGCGTCGCCGCTCGCGGTGAGCTGGAGCGGGAGGTCGAGGCGCGGCAGCGACGCGCGGTAGAAGAGCAACGTCCCTTGCTCACTCCCGACGTGCAGGCACGCGGAGCCCTCGGCTACGTAGCCGGGCAGGTCGGCGACCTCGCAGTAGCCGTCGGGGGTGTCGCACGCGCGGGTGGGGCTCCGCACCGCCTCGCGCGCAACCGGGAGATCGCGCGCCGTCTCGGCGCACGACGGCGTCGCCTCGACGCGCGGCCACGCGAGGGTCGATCCATCGACCTCGCCGGGGGGCCAGTGCTCCACGATCGCGCCGCCCGGGATCGTGACGCGCGCCCCGAACGACACCGCGTCGAGGCCGGGGTCGAGCCGCACGTAGAGCACGGGCTTGCGCACGATGATCGCGGTCCCGTCCTCGGGCTGGCCGGGCCCCGCCGCGAGCTCGACGGTCCCCGCGGCCGTGACGTCGACGAGGCCCCACTCGTGCACCGTGAAGCCCGGCGCGGCGGGCGTGTCGGGCGGCGCGACCGGCACCGGCTCGGCCGTGCTCTCGGAGCCTGCGGACGATCCACCGCAGCCCGAGACCGCGAGGGCGAAGAGGGCGCACCACGTCGAACGCGTCATGGGCGCGACGATACTCCGACTCGCGCGCTCGGAGGCCGCCGACGAATCGAACCGACGCAGTCGTTCGAGGCGAGGCTGGCGCGCGCAGCGCCCAGCGCCCTCGAAGGACGCGGAGCGGGTCGATGAATCGATCGAGGCCAGACCGGCGCGGAGCGCCGGCCGTCGGCCGAGGGGCCCCCGCGCGGAGGCGCGGGGCGCGCGCGCGGCTGCCGCGCGCGACGAAGGGTGGGGGCCCCGGCGCGCGCGCAGCGCCCCTCGGAAGCCTAGAGGGTGGTGCAGCTCGCCGAGCCGTCGCCGGCGGTGAACGAGAGGATCGGGCGGTCCTCGTACCAGACGCGGTAGAAGTTGCCGGGCAGGAGGTCCGGCGTGATGCACTCCTCCATGCGCTCGAAGCACGCGGGCGGGCAGTCCGCGCGGCAGTCGGCGGTGTGCGCCGTCGGCGGCGCCAGGTGGAGCTCGCCACCGGGCGGCAGGTCGTCGGTGAAGCGCTCCTCGTAGCGCACCACGCAAGGCCCGTTGATCTCGCGGCAGTCGGGGCAGCTCCAGCTCAGGCGCAGGTGGTGCAGGGGGAGGAACGCGTGCGGCTCGGCGCAGACCGTCTCGGGGCGCACCTCGTGGAGGTCGAGGCGCTCGCCCGGCTCGCAGTCGTTCTCGTCGGCGAAGGTCGCGCAGGCGCCGGCGGCTGCGGGCTCCACCGCGCCGCCGACGCGCAGCGTGAACGCGTCGGAGCCGTTGGCGATCACGCGCCAGCTCCCGCGGCGCAGGCCCGGGACCGAGCAGGTGACGGTCGGGACCACGCACGTGTCGCAGTCGCAGGGATCGGGGCACAGCGTGGTGCCGAGCCGCAGCGTGCGCGTCGCGTCGTCGGCCTCGACGGCGCACGCGGTCTCGATGCAGCAGCCGCACTGGTCGTACGTGAGCGGCAGCTCGAAGGGCACGCCGGGCGCGACGACGAGGTCCTCGGCCAGGCACGCGACGTGGGCGCGCACGAGCGGGCAGGCCGGCGGAGGAGGCGGGGGCGGGGGGGGTGGCGGCATCCCGCCGTCGATCACGATCCCGACGCAGTCGAGGTCGCGCACGAGCCGGGTGCCCGCCGGGCACTCGAAGGGGCACGGGGTCGGGTCGCTGCCGACGGACACCCCGTCCCGGCAGCAGACCATCCCGGCGGGCCGGCCGCAGAAGCCCGGCTCGGTCTCGTTCTGGTGGGAGAGGAGACACCCCGGGAGCGCGAGCGCGCACACGAGAGCCGGCACGAAGTGGCACGAGGACCGCATCGATCGTCGATGGAGCAAGCCTCGTTCCGCCCGCTATTCGCCAGGCCAGGTGCAGTCGCGGCCGCGGTTCTCCTGCTCGAGGAACGCCATCAGGGGCGCGTAGTACTCCAGCATCGGCTCCGCGGTGAGGTCGCGACCGGTGTGCTCGCGGAGCACCTCGCGCCAGTCGCGGGTCGCGCCCGGCGCCATGATCGCGCGGAGGAAGTCCCCCACCTCGCGGCGCTCGTAGTAGTTGCACGCGTGCGGGTCCTCGTGGAGGAGGTTCCTGCAGATGTGATCGTGGAGCTGGTACACGAGGACGTTCGCGAGCGCGTAGTCGTAGTACTGGCCCGGGTCGTCGTTGATGTGCGTCTTGGTGCACGCGTCGCAGCCGTCGGCGGGCCGCTCCTCGGGCGGCGCGATGCCCTGGTAGCGCGCCACGATCTCCCACCAGCGCCGGTTGAGCGCGTCGGGCGCGAGCTCGTCGGTGTAGAGCTCCTTCTCGAAGTGCCCCATCGTGCCGGCCGAGAACGGCATGAACACGATCGGCCCGGTGAGCGCGCTGTCGAGGAGCCAGCGCACCTCGTCGATCTGCTGCTCCGCCGAGAGCAGCCCGATCTGGCGCAGGTACGGCGGCTGGCTCGCCGCCAGGCCGATGAGATCGCCGATGCCCTCGTGGTAGCTCCGGTTCGCGCCCTCGCGCAGGAGCGGCGGCACCGCGGGCTGCGCGTAGCTCAGGTAGTAGTAGATGTGGCCGAGCTCGTGGTGCGTCGTCGTGAACCACTCCCAGGTCGGCTCGACGCTCATCAACGATCGCACGTCGCGTTGCAGGTCGATGTGCCACGCGCTCGCGTGCGCGTTCTTGCGCCGCGTCTGGCCCTCGGGGACGGGGTACAGATCGCTGAGCTCGTAGAAGCTCGGCGGGAGCGTCTCGAAGCCCATCGAGACGTAGAAGCGCTCGGCCTGCTGCACGAGCCACTCGGGCGCGCGGCCCTCCATCATCGAGTCCATGTCGACGCCGTCGACGAGGCCCGGCCAGCTCTGGCCCCAGCGGTTGCCGAGCCAGTGCGCGGGGATGAGGCGCGGGACCTCCGCGACGCCGTAGCGCCGCGCGAGCTCGTGGCGAGTCCAGCAGTGGAGCTGGGCGTAGAGCGGCCGCGTCTCGAGCACGAGCTGATCGAGGAGCGCCATCATCTCGTCGGTGCTCATCCCGTAGTTCGAGACCTGGAACTGGAAGAAGTCCTCGTAGCCCATCTCGCGCGCGACGCCGTTGCGCAGGCCGCGGAGCTCGATGATCCCGTCGCGCAGCGTCGGCCCGACGGCCTTGCTCTCGCGCCACGCGCTCAGCCGCTCGGTGAGGTCGCGCGACTCGGAGAGCACGTTGTCGAGGTCGTTGGTGGTCGCGGGCTGCGTGCAGGTGCCCGCGGCGTCGCGCGCGAGGCAGAACTGGAAGCCGTCGAGCCGCGCGCTCTGCGCGCTCTCCGCCGCGACGCGCGCGCGGGCGAGCTCGGGGTTGGTCATCGGCGCCGAGGCCGCGAGCTCGAGCATCATGCGGAGCTGGCGCGCGGTGAGGTCGGTCAGCTCGCCCTCGTGCTCGAGGAGGGCGCGCGCGCGGCGGATGATCTCTGCGTTGCCCGCGAAGGCGCTGAACGCCGTGTCGGCGCCGGTGCGCGCGCCCGTGTGCTCCTCGGTGACGTCGGTGCTCGCGGTCCACGCCGCGCGGTCAGACTCCGTGCTCAGCGCGTAGAGGATGGGGTCGTAGAACGCGAGGAGCTGGTCGGCCTCCTCCTGCGCGGTGCGCGCGGCCGGGGCCTGCGCGGCGGGCGGGCAGCTCCCGCAGCTCACGAGCAGCAGGGCGACGAGCGAGACGATCGGTCGGGTCATGGCGCGGCAACTTGCCAGGACGGGGGCTTTACGACAACCGCGCGCGGACTTACGAGATGGCCCCATGAGTCGACCGCTCCTCGCCCAAGCCGAGGTCCACCCCGCCATCCACGACAAGATCGCCGGCTACCAGGCCGACCTCCTCGCCGAGGTGAAGCAGGCCGTCGCCGAGAACGACGTCGTCGTCGTCGGGATGGCGCAGAACCCGCACGTGAGGAAGGCCCGCGCGCTCCTCAAGCAGCGCAAGGTGAAGTTCGCGTACCTCGAGTACGGGAGCTACCTCGGCCAGTACCGCCGGCGCCTCGCGCTGAAGATGTGGACCGGCTGGCCCACGTTCCCGATGGTGTTCGTCAAGGGCACGCTCATCGGGGGCAACGCCGACCTGCACCGGCTCGCGGAGTCCGGCGAGCTCGACGAGCGCCTCGCAGGCTGAGCCCCAGCGCCATCGCGAGGAGGCCGACGGGCGCGGTCCCGCGCACGGGAGCGCCCGCGCGGCACGCGCAGCCGCCGCCGCCGCCGAAGGCCGGCGGCACGTTGGCGCCCGCGTCCTCGGAGGCGTCGCCCGCGTCCATCGGCGGGAGCGCCGCGTCCCCGTTGGGCGTGCCCGCGTCGCGGAGCACGTCGCCGCCGTCGGGCGGCGGCGGGTCGCCGGCGTCCGGCGCGCTCGTCCCCGCGTCCGCGACCCCGTCGTCGCACGGATCCGGGTCGACCTCGTTCGCGACCCCATCGACGTCGCAGTCGCCCTCGGGGGGGGGGACCGGCGCGCGCGTCACGGGGTGGTGGACGCACTCGATGCTCGACTCGGCGGGGTCGTCGCCGCAGATCGCAGGAACGCAGAAGTCGTGGCGCGCGGCGTCG
>JAYRVK010000959.1:0-2836 GCA_041918555.1 Sandaracinaceae bacterium | reverse complement strand
GCCCGTGGCGTCGCAGAGCGAGTCCGGCGGGACCAGCCAGTCCGCCTGCGCGTTGTCCTCGCAGTAGCTCGCCGAGTCGAGCGAGCCCGCGATCGCGGCGCACACGGTCGTGACGACCGGCGGGACGTTGATCATCTGCGTCCGCGAGCGCTCGACCTCGATGAACGCGGTGAGCTGCGCGTCCGGATCGTAGGTGAACGGGCGGTTGGTCTTGGTGCCGATGCAGCTCCGGTTCTCGCTCCACGTCGCGTTCTGGAGGCTCAGCGCGCGCAGCACGAGCTCGACCTGGAGGATCTCCCCGGCGTCGTCGAACACCGGGACCGTGATCGCGCCGTCGAGATCCGTCGAGGTGACCACCTCGCCGGTCAGCGTCGCGGGGATCGTCACCGGGCACCACGTGTCCGGGTCGCCGTCGCCCGCACCCGCCGAGAAGTTGTAGGTGCCGTCGGCGTTGCGGCGCCCGAAGCCGGTCACGATGCTCACGTCGCCGTCGGCGTCCGAGCCCTCGGTGCGGAAGAGCCAGTTGAAGGTCTCGTCCTGCATCGCCTCGTTGAGCACGCGGCGCAGCGTCATCGAGGAGAGCGGCGAGTCGAGCGGCTCGACGAGCTCGAGGTAGGTGAGGCGCATCTCCGGCGCGTCGTGCTGATCGCTCTGCTCGTGCCGCCAGCAGCACGCGCCCATCAGCTCCTCGGGCGCGGGCACCGCGGTCGTCGGGCATACGCTGCCGCTGCCCGCGTCGTCCGATCCGCCGCCCGCGTCCGTCCCCGCGTCGGTGCCGCCGCCGTTGTCACAGCCCGCCGCCGCGAGCATCGCCATCACGCACGAAAGAGTAAGAACCCGCATCACATCCCCTTTTGCTCGCCAGAGCCCAGAGCCCACACCTTAGCGCGAGTCGAAGCGCGCGAGCGCGGCGAACGCGCGATAGCGCGCCTCCACGTCGTCGCGCGTGACCTGCACGAGGCGCTCGACCGAGACGCCCTCGACGCAGAACGACGCCAAGGCGGAGCCGTAGATGATCGCGCGCCGGAGCGTGTCGTGATCGGCGCGGCCCTGCTGCGCGACGTAGCCGAGCATCCCACCCGCGAAGGAGTCGCCGGCGCCCGTCGGGTCCTCTACGCGGCGCACCGGGTACGCCGGCGCGCTGAAGATCTCGTCCCCCTCGAAGAGGAGCGCGCCGTACTCGCCGCGCTTGATCACCGCGATCCGCGGGCCCATCGCGAGCAGGCGCTCGGCGACCTCGGCGATGTTGTAGACGCCGGCGAGCTGGCGGGCCTCCTCCTCGTTGATCACGAGGACGTCGATCCGCTCGAGCATCTTCGCGAGGCGATCCGGCGTCCCGTCGATCCAGAAGTTCATCGTGTCGGCGATGACGAGCTCGGGGCGGCGCATCTGATCGAGGACCTCGAGCTGGAGGTCCGGGTGGATGTTGCCGAGCATCACGAACGGCGTGTCGCGCCACGCCTCGGGGATCTTCGGGTGGAAGTCGGCGAAGACGTTGAGCTCCGTCTTCAGCGAGGCGCGGCTCGTGAGGTCCGGGCTGTAGCGGCCCTCCCAGTGGAAGGTGGCGCCCTCGACGATCTCGAGCCCGGTCACGTCGACGCCGCGCGCGCGGAGCAGCGCGACCTCGGCGTCGGGGAAGTCGGTGCCGACGATGCCGACGAGCCGCGGTGACGCGAACATCGCGCCCGCGAGCGAGGCGAACACCGCGGAGCCGCCGAGCACGTACGGGTGCGAGCCGCTGGGGAGGTGGAGCGTGTCGCGCGCGACGGAACCGACCACCAGCACGTTGGGCTTCTTCTCGGGCATCTTCGACCTCTCGTCAGGGCGAACCGAATTTCCGCGGGGACACGGGCGCGAGCTTCTGACGGGCCGCCGCCGAGATCCGCGCCGGGTCGGTGAGCACCGCGTGCTCGAGGGCCCGGCTCGCGGGGCTCTTCTCGGGATCGGGGAGCATCGCGGCGACGGACCGCAAGATGGCTTGCGCGGTCGCGACGTTCTTCTTCATCACGGCGAGGACCGCCTCCACGCTCACCGGCGCTTCGGACTGGTGCCAGCAGTCGTAGTCGGTGGGGAGCGCGATCGTCGCGTAGGGGAGCTCCGCCTCGCGGGCGAAGCGCGCCTCGGGGAGGTTCGTCATGCCGATCACGTCGACGCCCCACGAGCGGAAGAGGTTCGACTCCGCGCGGGTCGAGAACTGCGGGCCGTCGATGCAGACGTAGGTGCCGCCCCGGTGGGTTCGCGCGCCCGACGCGAGGCAGGCGCGGTAGAGCGCCTCTGCGAGCGCGGCGTCGATCGGGTCGGCGAACTCCACGTGCGCGACCACGCCGATCCCTTCGAAGTACGTGTTGCGCCGGTGGCGCGTGCGATCGATGAGCTGATCGGGGAGGACCACGTCGCCGGGGTGGATGGTCTCCTTCATCGAGCCGACCGCCGACACGCTCACGATCTGCTCGGCGCCGAGCATCTTGAGCGCCAGGACGTTCGCGCCGTAGTCGATCTCGTGGGGTGCGAGGCGGTGCCCGCGCCCATGCCGAGGGAGGAAGAGCATCCGCGTGTCGCCGAGGCGCCCCGACACGATCGCGTCCGAGGGCGCGCCGTACGGTGTCTCGACGAACCGCTCCTCGACGTCGTCCAGGCCTTCCATCGCGTAGAGGCCGCTGCCCCCGATCACGCCGAGCACTCGTCCGCTCATCTCACCTCCGTCGCGGGGCAGATCCCCCGCGGGCGCGCCGCTCGCGCGGCCGCGGACGCTAGCCCGCGTGCCGGAGGGGGTCAATCGAGGCGCGAGGCCAGGCCGGCGCGCAGCGACGGCCGGGTCCCTGCGCGCGGCCTGCCG
>JAYRVK010000958.1:0-3368 GCA_041918555.1 Sandaracinaceae bacterium | reverse complement strand
TGCCGGAGCGCGGCGCGGCGCCGGTGAGCGAGGAGCGCGCGGTGCTCTCGCTCGAGCCCAAGCGCCGCAACGCGCTCGTGATGCTCGAGGCCGTCGCGGTGGGATCCGCGCGCGCGCGCGCGACCTGATCGCTCCGTCAATGCGTCTTGCGACGCTCAGCCTCTTCGAGGGCCTGCTTGAGCGTCTGCTCGAGCGGGCTCTGCCCGAGGTCGTCGGCCTTCACGAGCTTCTGCTTCCAGCGCTGGCGCGCCTGCCGGCGCCGCCAGAGATGCTTGAAGAGGGGCCACGCCTCGGCGCCGTCGAAGGGCGGGAACGGGATGAGGTTGAACGCGGCGATGAAGAGGTTCGCGCGCGTGAACGCGTGGACGAGCTGCGCGAGCCACGGGTGGCTCGGCTCCCCGAGCACGAGCAGCGGGATCGCGGTGAGCGCGAACAGCGCGAGCTGTGCGAGCACGCCGCCCCACGCGACCCACGCGCGCTGGATCTCCGTCGGCTGGCCGGTCCAGCGGCAGAGGCCGCCGATCCCCGTGAGGTCGATCCCGAGGTTCACGAGCCCGACGCGCCAGACGATGAACGCGTGGCCGAGCTCGTGCAGCAGGATGACCACGAGCACCCCGAGCCACAGGCCGGGCGCGAAGCGGAAGCCCGAGAAGAGCAGGCAGACGAGCGGCACCGTCCAGTGCGCGCGGATCGGGACGCCGCGCAGGCGGAACAGGGTGAGGTAGCCGTGGGCGAACAGCGCGTTCATGCGAGGCCTCGTCTCGGAGACACGTGAGGCACGCGCGCGTTCCGCGCAAGTTCGCAGTAGACTGCCGGCCGTGGCGCGGCGCATCGGTGCTCTGGTCGTGGCGCTGTGGCTCGGCGGCTGTGGCGACGCGGATGATCGGGACGGCGAGGCGCGCCGGCGGCCGCCGGAGGAGCTCACCGGTTCCAGCGTGGAGCAGGGCGAGCCCGGCGCGCCCCCGCTCCCCGCGCCCGCCCGCGGCGGCACCGTCGTCGCGGTCGGCCCGTACTTCGTCGAGGTGGTCGCGCACGCGGACGGGCCGGTGGACGTGACGGTCCACGAGGCGTCGCCCGACGTGCCCGCGGGCGCGCGCCTCACGGTGCGCGTGACCGCGGACGACGGAGCGCAGCACCCCGTCCTGCTCACCTGGGACCCGGGCGCGGCGGAGTACCGCGGGCGGCTCTATCGCGTGGCGGCGATCCCCGGGCCGATCCGCGTGGCGCTCCGCGTCGGCGACACCACCCACGAGGGGCGCGCGAGCACGCTGGTGGTCACGTCGCCGGTGCCCGCCTCGCCGACGCGGCCGGCCACCGCGCCGCGCACGCCCGCGTCCGGGACCGCGACCCCGGGGATCCCCCCGGCCCCCGAGGCCCCCGCGCCGGAGGCGCCCGCGGGCCCGGTCGCGGAGGGGCCCGCGCCCGAGAGCCCCGAAGCACCCCCTCCCGTGGTCGCGCCGCCGCCGGTGTCGGTCCGCCCGGAGGTGGTCGCGCCGGCGATCGGTCCCGTGTTGCGCCCTACCACGCCGATCGTCGATCGCCGCGGTCGTGCAGCCCCGGGCCCACGTCGAGATCGCGCGGAGAGCAGCGAGCAGGCTACCGTCCGCCCTCGGGAGTAGGTCGTCCGGGAACCTGGCTCGGGGGAGGGTGTCGACGTGCCCGTGCGGATGAATCGCGGAGGCGCCTGCGCGGCTTGGCTCGCGCTCGCGCTCGTGTGCGCGCCGAGCTTCGCGCTCGCGCAAGAGACGTTCACCGGCTTCGAGCTCGCGCTCGACGGGCCGACGCAGGTGCGGATGGGTCGCGTCGCGCGCTATCGCGGCGTCGCCTACCGCGTGCGCGGGCTCGCCGGGCTCGTGCCCTTCGAGGGGCTGGTGCGCGCGCGCATCGAGCAGCGCGAAGCGCGTCCCGGGGTGTGGGCCGACGTGCGCGCGGGCGCCGACGGCGCATTCGAGATCGACGTGCCGGTGCCTGCGGGCCTCGAGGCCCAGGACGTGTACCTCGACGTGGAGGTCGGTCCGCCGGGCGAGGGGCGGCGCTTCTCGATGCCGGTGACGCCGCGGCCCGCGGTGTCGCTCGACCTGCGCACCGATCGCCAGCTCTACGAGGCGAACGAGCCCGTGCACGCGTGGGCGTGGCTCCGCGAGGAGGTCAGCGGTCGGCCGCTCGCGGGCCAGGCGATCGAGCTCGCGGTGGCGGGGCCGTCGATGCCCCCGGTGCGCCGTACGGTGACCACGGACGCGTCGGGCGTCGCTCACCTCGAGCTCGCCGTGCCGGACGGCGCGCCCGAGGGCACGACCTCGCTGCGCGCCCGGATCGAGGGCCAGCTCGAGGCGGAGACGGTCTTCCGCGTCGGCACCCGGACGTGGGAGCGCGTGTTCGCCGAGGTCGACGTCGAGCCGGAGCCGGTCGCCCCGGGCGCCGAGGCCACGGTGATCGTGCGCGCGACCGCGACCTCGGGCGCGCCGATCCGTGATGCGCAAGTGAGCTTGACGATCGAGAGCGCCTCGTTCGGCGGCGTCACCGGCGCGGACGGCGTCGCGCGCATCGCGGTGCTCGCCCCCGTGTACCTCGAGCACGACACCGGCGCGATCGGGGTGCGCGCGGAGATCCGGCACTCGGGCCACGGCACCGTGAACGCGTACGGGACGATGCGCCTCGCGGTCCCGCTCTCGCTCTCGATCGAGGCCGTCGCGCGGCACGGCGGGCTCGTGCCGGAGCTCGACGACGTGCTCTACGTGCGCCTCCACGACGGGGTGGGCGATCCGCCGGCGCAGCCGACGGAGGTGACGGTGGAGGGGCCCGCGGTGCGCGGCGGCCGCGCGAGCGCGACCACCGACGCGAACGGCATCGCATCGATCCCCGTGCGCCTCCCGCTCGGGGCGGCCGCGGGCGATGACGAGGGGCCAGAGACCAGCGTGCTCGTCCGTGTGGCGGGCGCGCTCGAGCGCCTCGCGCGCGTGTACCTCCCGGTCTACGACGACGCCGAGGTCGTGCCGACGATCGAGCAGCCGGTGCTCGAGCCGGGGAGCCGCCTCGAGGTCGACGTCGATCGGCGTCCGGCCGTCGCGCGCCGCGCCGTGACCCTCGAGCTCCTCGACGAGCGGGGGGAGATCCTCGCGCTCCTCCGCGTGCCTCCGGGGCAGCGCCGCGTCGCCCTCGACCTCCCGCCGGACCGCCTCGGGGTCCTCGCGATCCGCGCGCGCGCCGTCCACGCCGACGAGACCCTCGAGGGCCGCGGCGCGTACGCGCGCATGATCGTGCGGCCGGCCGGGCCCGACTTCGCGACCGTGGCGGCGGAGCGCGCGCGCTGGACGGTCGGCGAGACGGCGCGCGTGCGGCTCACGACGGGGGCGGGCGGGCCGCGCCGC
>JAYRVK010000957.1:0-9042 GCA_041918555.1 Sandaracinaceae bacterium | reverse complement strand
GTCGCGAGGCGGCATCGTCGGCCCCGCGTCGCAGCCCGCCACGATCACGGAGAGCGTCCAGGAGCACACGAACCATGCGAGCGTGCGAGACGTCATGGGAACCCCCGTCGCCCGAGACGGTGCCCCAGAACTGCGCAGCGTCGTGTGAGCAAACGAACGGTCGGCGCCCGGGGTACCCTCCGTCCATGCGCGAGCTCGCCGAGGGCCTGTGGATCACCGAGCGCCCCCAGCGCTTCTGGGGCGTCGAGGTCGGGACGCGGATGACCGTGGTGCGCCTCGGCGGCGGCGGCCTGTTCGTCCACTGCCCGGTCGCGCTCGACGCGCCGACGCGTCGCGCGGTCGAGGCGCTCGGCGAGGTGCGCGCGGTCGCGTCGCCGAGCCTCTTCCACCACCTCTACGCGGGGCAGTGGATGGAGGCCTACCCGGGCGCCGTCTTCGCGGCGTGCCCGGGCCTCGCCGACAAGCGCCCCGACCTCGCGTTCGGGCACGTGCTCTCGGACACCCCGCACGCGGCCTGGGCCGCGGAGCTCGACCAGGTCGACTTCTCGGCGCGCTTCGAGAAGGAGGTCGTGTTCTTCCACCGGGCGAGCGGGACGATGATCACCGCGGACGCGCTCCTGAACCTCTCGGAGCACCCCTCGCGGAGCACGCGGGTCGTGGCCCGGCTGATGGGGAACACCGCGCCGGGCAAGGGCTGGCTCGAGTGGACGATCGCGGTGAAAGACAAGACCCTTTGCAGAGCCCAGGTGGACCGGATGCTCCGCTGGGACATCGATCGCATCGTCCTCGCGCACGGCGGCCTCGTCGAGCGCGGCGGCCGCGAGATCCTCCGAACCGCGTATGCGTGGGCCCGCTCGTCCGGCGATCGGCCGCCGGGCGTATGATGCGCGCGTGGACGAGCTCCTCGAGGGCTTCGAGCCCGCGTATGGGCTCCCGGTCCTCGCGGGGATCGCGCTCGCGATCTTCTTCCCGTCGTCGCGCGCGTTCGCGCGGCCCGAGGAGCGGCGCAGGTACCGCATCATCCAGGTCTTCACGCTCCTCGGCGCGGTCGTCGGCGCCAAGCTGGCCGTGCTGTTCGGCGATCTCGGCTGGCCGATGGTCCCGCTCGAGAGTCCGCGTCAGATCGTGTACTCGGGCCGCTCGATCACCGGCGGGCTCATCGGTGGGTTCCTCACCGCCGAGCTGATGAAGCCGATCCTGCGCTACCGCTTGCCGCCCAACGATCGCTTCGCGGCGGTGCTGCCGTTCAGCGTCGCGATCGGCCGCGTCGGCTGTCTGTTCGCGGGCTGCTGCCGCGGTACGGAGTGGGACGGACCCTGGGCCGCGCTCGACGCCGAGGGCGTCGCTCGGCACCCCGCGCCGCTCTACGAGCTGCTGTTCTCGCTCGCCGCGGGCGCGGTTCTCGTGCTCCTGTTACGGCGAGGGATCCTCGCGGGTCGCCTCTTCGCGGTGTACCTCATGGCCTACGGCGCCTTTCGATTCTTCGTGGAGCTCGTGCGCGACACCCCCGACGCCGCGTGGGGGCTCTCGGGCTACCAGCTCCTCGCGCTCGGGATGCTCCCGATGGGCCTGTTCGGGCTCCTGCGTAGGCTGCCCACGCGGAGGGAGGCGACGTGAACCAGGTCCCGGCGCCCCCGCCGCAGCCGCCGCCGAAGAAGGACGACGACACCAAGTCGTGGCTCCAGGCCGTCGGGATCACGTTCGGGGTGACCTTCGGGGTCATGGCGGCCGCGATCGGGGTGACGATCCTGGCGATCGTCATCGTGGTCGTCCTCGTCGTCGGCCTCGTGCTCTTCACCTGCAGCTCGCATTGAGCAAGAGACCTTGCGTATGTTCGCTGGCGTCGTCGATCGGTTGAAGCTGAGCTGGCACCGGGACCTCGCGTCCCACCCGGTGACCCATGCGTGGGTGCTGAACCTCTATCGCGCGGGCGAGCAGCACCCCGAGAAGGTCGGCGACTATTTCCCGCACCAGCACGCGCCGTGGCCCGAGCTCGCGGCGGACCTCGCGCGGCACGCGTCGGACGAGCGCCGCCACACGCTCTTGTACGCCGCCGCGATCGAGCGGATCGGCGGGACCGTCGAGGAGCTCGAGGGTTGGGACGTGTTCAACCGCGTGATCCGCGATCACACCCCCGTCGCGTTCGCGATCCGCGACGAGGACTCGCCCGATCGCAAGCGCCGCCGCCTCGGGCACTTCCTCGCGCACGCTCACTGCCTCGAGCGGCGCGTGCTGCGCTCGGTCGAGTACCACGCCGAGGCGTGCGAGCAGCTCGGCCGGCGCCGCGAGGCCAAGCTCGTCACGGGCGTGCACGCCGACGAGGCGCGCCACGTGAGCTACTCGCGCGAGGCGGTCTTCGAGCTCCTCGGCCGGCGCGAGGCGCTCGCCGCGTTCGAGGTGCACGGCCGCGCGGAGGCCGCCGCCGACAAGGCGTTCAGCGCGTTCCAGGTGCGGGTGTTCATGGAGCGGCACGCAGGGCGCGTCCCGCTCCCGCGGCGGCTCGTCTACACCGCGGCCGCGATGCTGATGGAGGCGCGCGCGTGAAGCTGCGCCTGAAGACGACGTCGGCGTCGGTCGAGGCGACCCGGGGCCTCGGGGCGATCCGCGCGGAGCTCGCGGAGCTCGACGCCGCCGCCGCGATCGAGCGCCTCGGCGCGCGCGACGTGGACCGCGCGCTCAAGACCACGGTGAGCCTGTGCCCGGAGTGCCTCGCCTACGTCCCGGCGCTCGTGTTCGAGCGCAGAGGGCGCGTGATCGCGGCCAAGCGCTGCGCGGTGCACGGCCCGAGCGAGGCGCTCCTCGAGGGCGACGCGCGCTTCTACCGGCTCTCGAACAAGGATCACAACGGGCGCCGCTTCGCGGAGGATCGCGTGTTCACGATCCCGAGGTGGTCGCCGCCCGGAGATGAGAACGCGGCGTGCTGCGGCCCCGGCGAGACGTGCGGCGAGCCGACCGCGCCCGGCGCGGGGGTCGTCGACCAGAAGAAGAACCGCACGTGCACCGTGCTCGTCGAGGTCACCGACGCCTGCAACTTGTCTTGCAGAGTGTGCTACAGCGACAGCAAGGGCGACCGGTTCCTCCCCTTCGATCGCTTCGTGCGCACCGTCGAGGGGCTCCTCGACGCGAAGGGCCGCCTCGAGTCGGTGCAGCTCACCGGCGGCGAGGCGAGCCTGCACCCGCGCTTCTTCGACATGGTGGACTGGCTCTACCGCGAGCCGCGGGTGACCAAGGTGTACCTCCCGACGAACGGGCTCGCGTTCGCCAAGCCCCGCGAGGCCGACCGCCTCGTGCGCTACGCCGACAAGCTGATGGTCTTGCTCCAGCTCGACGGGCTGTCGCGCGAGACCAACGAGACGATGCGGGGGGCCGATCCGATCCGGCTCCGGCGCCGGCTGATCGAGCGCCTCGACGCGGCGGGCGTCCCCATGCAGCTCACGATGACGCTCGCGCAGGACGTGAACGACGAGGAGCTCGGCGCGGTCGTCGACCTCGGGCTCGCGCACCGCATGGTGAAGGTCATCGCGCTCCAGCCCGTCACCTGGTCCGGCCGCTACGACCTCGCGGTCGATCCGATGCGGCGCCTGACGCTCAGCGACGTCGCGGCGCGCGTGCTCGCGCAGGCGAGCGTCCGGGCCAAGCGCGAGGACTGGGTCCCGATCCCGTGCAGCCACCCGAATTGCGGCTGGATCACGGTGTTCGTGCGGCGCTTCGGCCTCGTCCACAACGTGATGAAGTACGTCGACCTCGAGGAGTCGATGGACGAGGTCGCCTACAAGACGCTCCTCTCGACGGCGGAGCTCCGCAACGTGATCGGCAAGCGCGGGAAGACCGCGATGCAGACGCTCGCGCGCGCCCTCGGCGGGAAGGTGATCCGCTCGACCGACATGTTCTCGGTCGCGATCAAGCCGTTCATGGATCGCTACAGCTACGACCAGGACCGCATCGACAACTGCTGCCACCACCTCACGGACACGCGCGGGGACCTGCTCTCGTTCTGCGAGTACAACGCGCTCGGCCGGCCGCACGATCCGTGGACGCGCTTCCCCACGCTCGAGGGCGCGCGCCCGCAGCCGGGGGCGACGGGGACGACCTCCGCCTCGCACGAGTAGGCCTACGGCGCGGCGAGCGCGCACGCGTCGTCGCCGGCCCACACCGGATCGATCCCCGGCCCGAGCACCACCGGGACGACGGTGAAGCCGTCGCGGCACGCGCGCAGGTTGGTCCGCGCGCCGAGCTCGGCGGCGCTCGGCGTCCGCGCGCGGGTCCTCCACAGGCGCACGGTCTGGTCCGCGGAGCCGGTCGCGATCCGCCGTCCGTCGGGGGAGAACGCCGCGGAGCGCACCTGGTCCGAGTGGCCCTCGTAGGTGCCGACGAGGTGTCCGGTCGCCACGTCCCACACGCGCGCGGTCGCGTCCTCCGACGCCGTGACGAGCTGCGCTCCATCGGGCGAGAACGACAGATCGATGATGCCGTGCTCGAGCTCGACGAGCGTGCGCACGAGCCGGCCGGTCGCCGGCTCCCACAGGAGCACGCTCCCGTCCACGCCGCCCGACGCGAGGAGCGCGCCGCCGGGGGCGAGGTCGACGGCGTTCACCTGTCCTTGGTGCCCCTCGAGCCGCGCGGGCTCGCCGAGCGCGTCCATCCGGAACAGGAGCACCGCGCCGTTCTCGTCGCCGGCGGCGAGCCACCCGTCGCGCGCCCCGAGGGAGAACATGGCGGCGCCCGCGTGGACGAAGGTCCGCTCGCCGTCGGCCACCCGGAACACGCGCACCGATCGGTCGAGGGACGCCGTCGCGATGCGCTCGCGATCGATCCACGCGAGGTCGTAGATCGCGTCCGCGTGCGCCTCGATCGTCCGGATCGCGCCGCCGCGCGCGGAGTCCCACACGATCACGCGGCCGTCGCGCGCCACGCTCGCGAGCTGCGCGCCGTCCGGCGAGAACGCCGCGGCGTAGACCGAGCCTTCGTGGCCGCGCAGCACGCGGCGCTCGACGCCGCGGGCCGTCTCCCAGATCCGGACCGTGCCGTCGCGCGACGACGAGGCCAGGCGGCGTCCGTCGGGCGAGAACGCCACGTCGTGCACCCACGCGCCGTGCCCGCGCAGGCGCAGGCCGCCGCGCTCCGGGAGCGACCAGCGCACGGCGACGCGCCCCTCGAACTCGCTCGTGAGCACGCTCCGCCCGCCGGGGCCGAAGGTGGCCGAGAGCACGCGCCCGCGGTGCGTGAGGTCGAACAGGAGCGCGCCCGAGCGCGCGCTCCACACCCGCGCCGCGCCGTCCTCCGAGGCGGTGACGAGGCGATCACCGCTCGGATCGAAGCGCACCGCGGGGCCCGGCGCGCGGTGCGCGACGAACGCCCGCTCGCCCGGGCCCGACGCGGCCCACACCTCGACGTGCCCGTCGCCGTGGATCGCCGCGACGCGCGCGCCGTCCGCCGACCAGTCGAGCGCGTGGATCGGGCTCGGGCGCGCCGCGAGCGCGAGCTCCGCCGAGCCGTCCAGGTTGACGACGCGCGCGCCGCCGTCCCCCCCCGCGACCGCGAGCCGCGCGCCGTCCGGTGCGAAGGCGACCGCGCCGCCGCGGCGCGCGTTGCCGGTCCTCGCGGTCGCGTCGCCGAGCCGCGCGACGACGCGCGCCGGCCCGCCGTCGATCGGGAAGACCCGCGCGACGTGGTCCTGCGCGAGCGTCGCGAGGAGCCGCCCGTCGGGCGAGAACGCGAGCGCCTCGACGACGTGCGGGTGCCGGAACGCGCGCACGATCGCGCCGCGCTCGAGATCCCAGAGCGTCGCACGGCGATGGTTGTCCGCGGCCGCGAGGTGGGTTCCGTCCGGGGAGTAGGCGAGCGCGTAGATGCGCGCGCGGTGGCGGCCCCGCGCGGGCAGCGAGAGCGTCCGGAGCAGGGCCCCCGTCGCGGGATCCCACTCGCCGATCACTCCATCCACGGTGGCCGTCGCCGCGCGTGTTCCGTCGGGCGAGAGCGTCGCGAACGTCACGGGGCCGTCGTGGCCGGCGAGCACCATCGCCTGCGGCTCGTCGGTGTGCGCCGAGAAGCCCCCGCGCGCGAGATCGGGCTCGATCGCGGGGCCGCCGATCGACTGCGCCGCGCGCAGGAGCGCGAAGGCGTAGGGGCGGTGGCCGAGCTGATCGAGGCGGCCCGCCTCCGCGATGAGCCCGCGCGTCTCGGCGTCGCGGCGCGCGAGCTGCTCGGCGCGGTAGCTCCACGCCATGAACGCGCCCGCGCCGACGATGGAGAGCGCGATCGCGGCGGCGGCGATCGACGCGGCGCGGTTGCGGCGCACGAACCGCCGGAGCCGCTCGAGCCGGCTGTAGTCGTAGGCGCGCACGCGCCGGCCGTCCTGCCAGGCGCCGATCTCGTCCGCGACCTCCTTCGCCGCCGGGTAGCGGGCCGCCGGATCGCGCGCGAGCGCGCGGTCCGCGATGGCGGCGAGCTCGGGCGGCGCGTCGGACGCGATCGCGCGGACGCGCGGGGCCGGGTCGACGAGGACCGCGTGCAGGAGCGCGAGCACCGAGCCTCCGACGAAGGGCGGCCGCCCGGTCAGGATCTCGAAGAGGATCGCCCCGAGGCCCCACACGTCGCTCCGCTCGTCGATGGCGGAGAGGTCGCCGCGCGCCTGCTCGGGGCTCATGTACGCCGGCGTCCCGATGGCGTGGCCGGCCACGGTCTGGACCGCGGAAGTCACCGCGACCGGATCGAGCGGCGCGCCGAGCTCGTCGGCGGCCGGGTCCGCCGCGCCGCGCACCTTGGCGAGGCCCCAGTCCACGACGAGCGTCTCGCCGAACTCGCCGACCATCACGTTGTCGGGCTTGAGGTCGCGGTGCACGACGCCGCGCGAGTGCGCGTACGCGACGGCCTCGCACACGTCGCGGAAGTGCCGCACCAGCGCGATCCGATCGTCCATGGTGCGCGCGTCGCGCAACGCCGCCGCGAGCGAGCGGCCGCGGATGCGCTTCATGGTATAGAAGAACGTGCCGTCCTCGCGCTGCGCGAGCTCGTGCACGGGCACGATGTTGGGGTGCTCGAGCTGGCCCGTGACCCGCGCCTCGCGCACGAAGCGGACGAGCGCGCTGCCGCGCCCCGCGTCGTGGAGCTCCTTCATCGCGACCTCGCGGCCGAGGTGCTCGTCGACCGCGAGCACCACGCGGCCCATGCCGCCCCGACCGAGCTCCTCCGCGAGCCGGTAGCGCTCGACGCGGCCCGCGGCGAGCGGGGCGGGGTGCGCGGCGCTCAGGTTCCGCTCCCCGCTCGACACGGTGTCCGCGAACGCGTCTCCGCTCGCCGGAAGCGTGATCCCGAGCGCCTCGGCCAGCGCCGTCGAGGTCTCCCTCAGCGACGCGTCCTCGTCGTCGGCGGCGGACATGCGCGGGCCATCATAGTTCACCGACCGGGCGCGCTCAGGCCCGGCGCGAAGACGCGCACGAGCCGGCCCAGATCCGGCAGCGCCTCGCGCGCGGCGTACGCCTCCGCGCGCGCGCGGAGCGGCGCGGCGTCCCCGGCCCACGTGCTCAGCGCGAGCGCGGCGCACGCGGAGTACAGCTCGGCGCCCACCGCGTCGCACGCGGTGATGGCGTCGCGCGCCGCGCGCTCCGCGGTCGGGTCCCCCTCGACGCGCAGGGCGCTCGCCTCGAGCAGCGCCGCGAGCGCAAGACCATTTGCATAGTTGCCGCGCCGCAGGCCCTTCGCGGCGCGTCGCGCGCGCGTGAGCGCGGCCCGATCCCCGGCGGCCGCGTCCGCCAGCGCGAGCCGGCCCTCGAGCCACGCGGAGTCGAGGCCCCACACCACGGTGCGCCGCAGGAGCGAGCGACGGATCGCGGTGAGCGGCTCGTCGTGCCGGGCGAGGAGGTCCCGGTCGCCGCGGGCGAGGTCGAGCTCGGCGCGCGCGCGCAGGACGTACCAGTGCTGGACGTGCAGGCTGTCGCCCATGGAGGTCCAGCGCTCGGGGCGCGCCCACTCCTCGGCCGCCTCGATCGACTCGTACGCGAGCGGCACGACGCCGTAGCCGAGCGTGAGCGTGCTGAAGAGGTAGCGATCACCGCGCCGCTCCGCGTTCGGGAGCCACTCGCCGAGCCGCGCGCGCAGCTCCTGCAGCCGTCCGAGGTTGCGGTAGGTCCCGGCGAGGGTCGTCACGATCTGGTTGGTCTGGAGCGCGGCGCCGGCCGCGTCCTTCCACAGGGTGAGCGCGGTCTCGAGCGTCTCGCGTGCCTCTCTCCACTCGCCGCGGATGTACTGCTGGATGCCGACCGAGACGACGAGCCACGCGCGCGCCCCGTCGCTCGCCTCGCCGGCGAGGCGCTGCGCCTGCTCGAGGATCCGGGCCGCGTGCGCGTGCGCGCCGACGTTCGCGCGGTAGCCCGAGAGCGTGGCGAGGGACGGCACGATGCGCTCGGGGTCGCCGATGCGCACGGCGACGAGCGCCTCCTTGATCGCGAAGGTGAAGCCGAGCGCGTGATCGACCGTGGCGAGGCCGCGCCCGAGCGTCGCGAGGACCTCGTGGAGCACGAGCTCCTTGGGCGCGACGTCGTCGGGGTCGCGGCGCCGGATCCGCAGGCCGAAGATCCGCAGGCGCAGGAGCGCGCCCGCCGCCGACCACAGCACGCCCAGGCGCGTGCGCGGCAGGCCGAGCCCGACCTCCGAGAGCACCGTGCGGACGACCTCCCAGCCCCGCTCGAGGTGCCCCGAGATCAAGAGCTCGTAGGCCGCGCGCCGCAGGTGCTCGCGGCGATCCACGCCGCGGAGCTCGCGCGCGAGCACGAGGTAGGCGTCGGCGGCCTCCGCCCCGCGGCCCGCCTTGGCGAGCGCGCTCGCGCGCCGCGCCTCGAGCTCGGGGTCGAGCGTGTCCCGCCGCGTGGCGGCGTGCGCGTAGAGCGCCGCGGCGCGCTCGAACGCGAGCGCGGCCTCCGCCTGCTCCGCGGCCTGGATCGCGTACTCGCGCGCGCGCGCGTCGTCGCCGGCGGCGGCCCAGTGCTCGAAGAGCAGGTCGGGCTCGGGGCGGTCCGACGCCTCGATCGCCCGGGCGAGCGCGCG
>JAYRVK010000956.1:0-8562 GCA_041918555.1 Sandaracinaceae bacterium | reverse complement strand
TGGCCCCAGCGGTAGCGCACGTGGGGGTCGGCCTTGCCGTGCCCATAGCGCATCCACCACTCCGCCCAGGGCCCGAGATCCGGGCACAAGGGGCCCTCGGCGGTCGGCGCGACCCAGCGCAGCCGCAGGAACGGGAGCTCCTCGCGCACGTACTCGGGGACGCTCGGATCGTCCTCGGTGAGGCTCGCGCCGGTGAGGCGCTGGAGCGCGAGGACCGCGGCCGTCTCGCCGGCCTCGAGGCGGCCCAAGAGGAACGGGACGGCCGCCACCGAGCCGTACCAGCCCAGCGCCGAGTAGACCTCGGGCGTCGGGCTAATGGCCGCGGCCTCCAGCAGCAGCTCGAGCGCGTTCTCGTCGCCCGCGATCGCGACCACCATCGCCGCCGAGCCGCTGAAGTTGCCTCGCCGCAGCCGCGCCACCGCCTCGCTCACGCCGATCTCGAACCCGCGCGCGGTCGCTGTCTCGGCCGCCGTGCGGAACAGGTGCTCGGAGCCGGCGACGAGGCCGGCGTCGAGCTCGCGCGGCTCGAGATCGCCGGGCACGCGCTCGAGCGCGGCGAGCGTCTCGGCCACGACGAGCGGGTCGGCGTGGCGCAGATACGGTCGGAGCGTCTCCACCATCGTGGCGCGCCGGTGGCCGAGCACGCGGATCGCAGTGCGCAAGCGGTGTTGCAGGGGAGACTCGAGCCAGCGCCGGACGAGGGGCTCGATGCCGCGGTGCGGCGCATGGCGCAGGGCGTCCGCGGCGGCGTCGAGCATGACCTCGTCCCCGGGGGGCACGAGGCGGAGCTGCCGCTCGATCTGGTCGCGGGTGTCGTCGCCGTGGACGCACCCCAGCACGAAGATCGAGGCCCAGAGCATCTCGGGATCCGGGATCGGGCGGTCCTCGAGGAGCTGGACGAGGCGCGGGACGACCCACGTCCCGCAGGCGAGGATCGCGTCGATGCGCGCGAGCAGGCGCCGCTCGATCGGCTCGTAGTGGAACCAGACGGAGTCGGGCACCGGCCGGCGCATGAGGCTCATCATGCCGACGTCGTCGAAGAAGCCCTTCGCGCGCTCGAACACCACGAACGCGGCGGGGGGCGCGACGCCGAACACGACCTCCACCGCCTCGCGATCGGGATCGGCCGGCGGCTCGACCTCCGGCTCGGGGGGGGGCTTCGCCTTCTCCTCGGCCTCGGCGGCGGTCTTCGCGGCCACGCGCTCGCCCCACGCGGCGAGCGCCGGGAGATCGTCGGCGGTCTCGACCTTGGGAGGCGGCTCGATGACCGACTCGGCGTCCTCGAAGGCGGGCGGCGGGACGGTCTCGAGCGCGGGCAGCGGGATCGTGGGGAAGAGGATCTCGCGCTCGGGGTCGTGGAGCGTCGGCTCGCCCACGCTCGCGCGGATCGGCGGCTTGGTCTCCCCGTGGGGGAGGCGCAGCGACTCCTCGGGCGGGAGCACGCGCTGGCCGAGCTCGCCGATCGCCTGCGCGACGAGGCGCATGTTCTCGAGGACCGCCGGGTCCATCGACGGCTTGAACGACAGCGCGCCGAGCGCGTCCCGCGAGAGCTGCAGCGCCTCGGCGGTCCGCTCCCGGAAGACGGCCAGATCCGTCGCGTGCGCGAGCGCGTCGTAGACGCGCGCCAGCGCGGCCGAGACGTAGGACCGCGCCTCGAGCAGGGGCACGTCGTGATCGCCGATGTCGCGCAGGCCGATCAGCGCTTCGTCGAGCAGGGCGCGGACGGAGAGCAGGTCGGCACGACGGGGCTGCGCGCTGCCAGTGTCCATCCGAGTTGCGTACGTTCGCTCGGGAGCGCGCTGGGAGCAAGCGCCTCCTCGTCGTCGCGCTCAGACGTCGTCGAAGATGGCGCAGACGTGCGCGATGCACAGGTCGAGGTCCGCGATCGTGGGGACGCGGTACGGCAGGAGCGCGCCCGCCCAGCTGCGCACCTCCTCGAGCGTGGGCAGGGGAACGTTCTTTCCCTCCCACTCCTCGTGGAGGTCGTACACGTGGAGCAGGTAGAAGCCGTCCACCTGGTCCGGCTGGATCGTCCCCGCGGCGACCCGCAGGACGCTCGCGAACGTCGCCGGCCGCGCCCGCGCCGGGTCTCCGAGGACTCCGCCGTGCGCGGGCCCGAGCGCCTCGAGGAGGCCGGGGTCGGCGGTGTACGGCACGGCGAAGAAGCGCGGTGGTGTCAAACCGTCTTGCAGCACGACGAGGGCGTGGGGCGGCGCCGCGGCGAGCTCGCGCTCGGGCCGGTCCCGCAGCGCGCCGCGGACGAGCGGGAAGCCGCTGAGGGTGAGGTGGGCATCGTCGATCGTGCGCGAGAGGAGCGCGTCGATCTCGGCACGCAAGAGGCGCAGCGGCTCGGGCGCGGTGGGGTCCAGGTGCAGCGCGGAGAGCGCCGCGTGCAGCTGCTCTTCGTCCCAGGTGTCGGGGTCGTAGGTCATGGCGATCAATCCGGTTGGAACAACCGCTCCTGGGTCCCGTCGTCGTCGTAGAACATCGAGGCGCGATCGAACGTGATGGCCCCGAAGAGGTTGACCGCGATCGCGAAGACGAGCGCGGCGATCCACCCCGCGCCGAAGCGCCGCTGCGAGAGCGCGAGCAGGACGATCAGCGCGGGCATGTAGTCGAGCGCGAAGCGGTAGCCGAACTGCACCCAGCCGCTGTTCTGGTAGCAGAGATCCCACAGCGCCACGAGGGCGGTGCTCGCGAAGAGCCCGATCATCAGCGGGCTGACCTTCTTCGGCCAGAGCAATGGCAACAGGCCCGGCGAGGTGAGCCACAGCGCGAGGCCGTGGCGGCTGATCGTCACGTACGGCTCGTTCGCGCTGAGCCACGGGAGGCCCGCGACGAAGACCGAGAGGTTCTTCGCGAGGTAGTGGTAGTTGAAGAGGCCCCACGTCTCGATGCGCGGGCGCCAGCGGATCATCAGGTAGGTGTGGCCGAACTCGAACGGGTCGTGGAAGCGCGCGTCGTTCATCCACATCGCGCACAGGCCGCACAGGACGATGGGCGCCGCGAAGAGCGCGCACTTCCTGAGGACCGGGACCCACTCGGTGCCCGCGAGCCAGCCGCGCAGGCCCGTGCCCTCGGTCCAGCTCGCGTGGCGCGAGGCGCGGATCGCCTCGAGGAGGAAGAACAGCGCGTAGGGCGCGGTGGTCGGGCGCGTGACGAAGCAGAGGCCGAGCATCGCGCCCGCGAGGAGCGGGCTCCGCGCGCCGATGGACCCGTAGAGGAACCCGACGAGCAGGAGCGACGCGACGACGTGCGCCGCGTACCAGACGGTGCCCTGCACCGCGGTGAAGAAGTAGACGCTGCCGATCGCGAAGAGCGCGACCAGCAAGACGTCTTCCTTCGGAGAGCGCACGCTGATGCGGTCCTCGCGCAGGCGGCGCAACAGCCCGTAGAGGAACGCGGGCGCGAGGCCCGCGAAGATCGCCCAGAAGAGCGGGTCGGAGAAGTCGCGCCCGAAGATCGCGACCGCGGGCGCGATCACGACGGACGGGAACGGGGGGAACGAGACGTACCAGCGGTAGGTCTCGCTCGGGCGCTGGAACGCGTACGGCGGGCACACGCCCTGGGTCGCCTCGTCGTAGCAGGCCCAGTCGTTGTAGCCGGGCGGCCGATCGCCGAGCTGGCCGAGCTGGCCGGCGAGGAGGCTCTCCGCGAGGTGGACGTAGTGGTTGTCGGGCGAGGGCCCGTCGCGGCGTGGGCCCAGGACCCACGCGTAGATCCCCGCGGTGAGCGCGAAGACGACGAGCGGGATCGCCTGACGGCGCAGGAGCGCTCGCGCTCGCATCGCAGGCCTCGCGTCGTCGTCGGGCTCCGCCACGGCGCGCGAGGATAGCGCGCCCGCGGCCCGTGTCGTCTTCGCGCGCGAGAAGCGCTATGAAGTCCCCCTCGGATGGGAGGCTCGGCGATGGCTCGACGCAGTTGGATGCTCCTCTTCACGCTCGCGGTCGCGTGCGATTCGAACCCCGGGACCGACGCGGGGCCCGGCGACGACGCGGGGCCCGACGACGCGGCGGCCGACGCCGGCGGCGGCGACGCGCTCGCGATCCCCGGGCTCGACGGCGAGGTCGAGGTGATCGTCGACGAGCGCGGGATGCCGCACATCTACGCGACGACGGTCCACGACCTGATGGTCGTCGAGGGCTACCTCATGGCCCGCGATCGCTTCGTGCAGATGGAGTTCCTGCGGCGCAACACGCTGGGCCGGCTCGCCGAGGTCTTCGCGGCGCTGAGCCCGACCCTCGCGAGCACGGACCTCGACCAGCGCTACTTCGCGTTCGAGGACCAGGGCCTCGCGATCTACGAGTCGCTCCCCGCCGACGACCTCACGCGCCGGGTCGCGGAGGCGTTCGTCGAGGGCATCAACCACTACATCGACACCGTGGTGATGCGCGACGACTACCTCCCGCCGCGCGGCCTCGAGGCCTTCAACGCCGCGCTCGTGAGCCCGAATTTCGGGCACTGGCGGCCGCACGACATCTTCGCGCTCGCGCGCTTCCAGGCGTGGAACCTCTCCTACGACGCGTTCGCCGACATCGACAACACGCGCGCGATCCGCGGCGTGCGCGACGCGTTCGATCCGGCCGACGCCGACGCGCGGCTCGCCGCGCGCGCGGGGATCTTCGGGGACTTCTGGAGCGTGCGGCAGTCGCGCCGCGTGTACACGCGCGACGGGTTCAACGACGGGACGACGATGGCGTTCGCGCCGCCGACCACGATCCCGCTCCTGCCGAGCGTGCTGCGCGACTTCCCGCTCGCCTCGATCGAGGGCGGCGCGCGCTTCTTCGATCGCATCGACCAGAACCCGTGGATGCGGCGCGACCCGGACTACGGCAGCAACTCCTGGGTCGTCGCGGGCGCGCAGACCGACAGCGGCAACGCGATCCTGTCGAACGACCCGCACCTCTCGCTCCTCGCGCCGCCGGTGTGGTGGTACGTGCACCTGAACACCGCGCGGATGGGCGGCGAGCGGAACCTCGACGCGCAGGGCATCGCGTTCGCGGGCCTGCCGGGCGTCGTGCTCGGCTACAACCGGAGCCTCGCGTGGAGCGCGACGACGACCGGCTACGACGTGACCGACGTCTACGCGGAGGAGGTCACCTTCCGGAACGACGGCACCGCGGCCGCGCCGGCCTGGACGCCCGTGAGCGTGACGTACATGGGCGCGCAGGAGGCGCTGACGGAGATCGACGAGGAGATCCTCGTGTCCGGCGGCGACCCGGAGCGCCACACGATCTACGAGGTGCCGCGCCACGGCCGGATCCTCCCGGACACGATCGTCGCGCCCGAGGTGACGGACCCCGCGCCCGGCGCGATGGCCACGGGCAGCGCGATGAGCGTGCGCTACACCGGCGACGACGTCTCGAACGAGCTCGCGTTCTTCGTGGGCCTGCTCGAGGCGGGCACGGTCGAGGAGGCGTTCGACGCGGCCGAGCACTTCCAGGTCGGCATCCAGAACTTCAGCTTCGCGGACTCCGGCGGGAACATCGGCTGGACCACGCACGGCCGCATCCCGCAGCGCGCGTGCAACTTCTGGCTCGACGAGGACGGCGTGCCGATCCTCGACGCGGCGAGCGATCTGCCGCTCGCGCCGCCGTTCGTGCTGCCGGGGACCGGCGGCTACGAGTGGGGCGAGGACCTCGACGCGCGCTTCATCCCGCACGATCGGAACCCCGCGCGCGGCTACATCGCGACGGCGAACCAGGACAACGTCGGCGTCACCGACGACGGCGATCCCTGCAACGACGGGCACTACATCGGCGGCGGCTTCGCCGACGGCCTGCGCCAGGCGCGGATCGTCGAGGGGCTCGACCTCTTCGCGTCGGCGGAGTCGGGGATCACCTCGGACGACATGGTCGCGCTCCAGCACGCGACGCGCTCCTCGCTCGGCGAGGGCATGCGCGACGCGATCGTGGCCGCGCTCGATCACGCGCTCGGCGATCCGTCCGACGACCCGGCGCTCGCCGCGGTGGTCGCCGCCGCGGGCGGCACCGCGGAGCTCGAGGACGCGCGCGATCGGCTCGCGGCGTGGACCTTCGCCACGCCGCACGGCGTGGGCGCGAGCGACGCGGCGGTGATCGCCGACAGCGTCGCCACGACGATCTTCAACGTGACCGTCGCGCACCTCACGGGGCTCGCGTTCGACGACGAGGAGACGCGCATCGGCCGCGGCATGGGCAGCGACCTCGCGGCGCGCATGCTCGAGTGGATGTTCCTCGCGCCGGCCGAGCAGATGGCCTTGCCCCTCTACACCTTCCGCGCGTCCTACGGCGGCGAGGCGGACTGGAACGACTCGGTGGTGTGGGACGACCTCGACACCGCCGCGGTCCTCGAGACCCGCGACGAGCGCGTGACGAGCGCGGTGCTCGCGGCGCTCGCGTGGCTCGAGGCGGACATGGGCGCGGACGTCGACGCGTGGCGCTGGGGCCGGCTCCACTCGATCCGTTTCCAGCAGCTCGTGCCCGCCGCGATCGACGACGGCGTGGTGTCGATCCCGCCGCGCGACGACGCGGCGCTCCCCTTCGGCTACCCGCGCGACGGAGACTTCGGCGCGGTCGACGTGCTGAACTTCTCGCTGACGAACCCGGACTCGATCCGCTCGCCGACGGAGAGCGGCGCGCGCGGCGGCCCGTCGCAGCGCCTCGTGGTCGAGATGACCCCCGACGGCCCCGAGCCGCGCAACGCGCTCCCCGGCGGTCAGCACGAGGATCCCGACAGCCCGCACCACGCCGACGAGGCGATGATCTGGCTGACGAACGAGCGGCCCCCGCTCTTCTTCGACCGGGCCGACGTCGAGGCGCACGTGGAGAGCACGCTGCGCTTCGTGCCCGGGACCTGAGCGCGTGCCCTTCGGCTACGACGCGGTGCTCGTCGCCTGCCCGTGGTGCGGGGAGAGCGTCGAGCTCTACGTCGACCCGCAGACGGAGGGCACGATGATCGAGGACTGCGAGATCTGCTGCCGTCCGTGGCGCGTCGACGTGAGCGTCGAGGACGGCGAGCTGGCGGTCGACGTGCAGCGGGGGTGAGGCGCTCCCCCTACTCCGCGCCGCGCTCGACCTCGGGGTGAGTGCGTCCGCTGCGCGGACGCGAAGGAATGCCGAAAGATCGGAAGGTGGGAAGAGCGAGAAGGAGCGCGCGCCCGCTGCGCGGACGCGCGAGCCGGATCCGCGAATTCCCTTCTCGACTTCTCGTCTTCCGATCTTTCGGCGTACCCCGCGCGCGCGATGGAGGTGCGCATCGCGCCCCTGGAGGTGCGCATCGCGCCCCTGGAGGTGCGCATCGCGCCCCTGGAGGTGCGCATCGCGCCCCTGGCAGGGGCACGCTGTGCCCCAGCCTGCGAAGTCGCGAGTCGGGCGCCCGCTGGATCAGGGACCCGAGCACTCCTCCGGCGGCGCGCACGCGCCCGCCTCGCAGCGCCCGCTCGCGCACTCGGCGTCGGCGGTGCAGGCCGCGCCGTTGTCGGCGGGCACGGTGCAGACGCCTCCGACGCACTGGAGGCCGAACTGACAGCGCACCTCGCAGGGGTCACCCTCCCCGGGGACCTCGACGCACGTACCGCCCACGCACGAGTGTCGCGCCGGGCACATGCTCGGCGACGCGGACTCGGCGCAGGGGCCGCCGCTGGCGGAGGGCCCGACGCACACCCCGCCGGCGCAGCTCAGTCCCTCTTCGCAGAGCATCGCGCTGGGGTCGCACGTCTCGCCCTCGCGGCGCGTGCGCAGCTCCGCCTGAGGCGTGCACGTCCCCGGCGCCTCGGCCGTCGCGCCGATGCACACCTCGTCGAGGGGGCAGGCGAACGAGTCCCCCCGCGCGCACGCTCCGCGCGACGGACCGCGCGCGAGCGACGAGCACACCGAGTCGAGGCAGTAGAAGCCGATCTCGCACTCCGAGAACTCCATGCACGCGCCGCCCGCCGGGACGCGGGGGGCGCACGTCCCGGGGCACGTGGCGCCCGCGCAGCGCGAGCCTTCGCCGCACTCCTCGGAGAGGCGGCACGCGCCACCGTCCTCCACCTGTCCGCGGAAGATGCGGCCGCACGTCTCCGCGTACTCGGGGCTGATCCCGGCCGAGAGCAGATCGCAGCCGCGCTCGTCGTAGAACGCGATGCACGAGCCGGCCGCATCGCCGTCGTAGACGATCGTTCCGCGATCGATCGCGTCCCGATACAGCGCGAGGTAGCCGTTGCGATAGACCGAGGTGAAGTAGCGCCGGCAGCCGTCGGCGCCGAGCTCGCTCGGGAGCAACGTGTCGCAGTCGTCGAACACGGAGCACGCGGCCTCCGAGAACGCCTCGGGCAGATCGTCGTACGCGATCGCGCCACCCCCCGGGCCGCCGCCGCAGCCGATCAGCCCCACGATCCCCAGCGAAGCGAACGCCAAGCGCATGAGCCCCTCCGTCGACCACGATACCGGAGGTCGGCCGACCGTGCCCCGTGCTCACGGGGCGACGTGTCTTCCGTCGCGCCGGCCGCCCGAACGAGGGGGCGGCGTGCCAATGGAGCGCACGGCGTGCCGCGCCCGCGCCCGCGCCCGCGCCCCGCGCCCGCGCCCCGCGCCCGCGCCC
>JAYRVK010000955.1:0-6210 GCA_041918555.1 Sandaracinaceae bacterium | reverse complement strand
GCTCGCGAGCCCGCTGCTCGTGCGCGCGCTCGGCGGCGAGAAGCGCGCGGTGATCGCGGGCGTGGTCGTCCAAGCCCTCACCCACCTCGCGTTCTTCGCGATCGCGTGGACGGGGACGGACTCGCTCGCGCCGCTCCTCGCCGCGAAGATCCTCTACTGGGTCAGCGCCTCGAGCCACGGGCCCGCGTGGAGCTCGTGGATGACGCGGCTGGTCCCCGCGCGCGTGCGCGGGCGCTTCTTCGCGCGCCGCATGTGGATCTACCACGCCGTGCTCCTCGCGGTGTTCCTCCTCGCCGGGCTGCTCCTCGACGAGGCCCGCGCGCGCGGCGCGGTGCTCCTCGGCTTCGGGGCGCTCCACGTCCTGTCGCTGGGCGCCCGGCTCGGCGGCGCCGCGGTGCTCTCGCGCAAGTCGTCTTTCGGGGAGCCGCCCGCGCGGAAGCGCATGCGCCTCTTCGAGGTGCTGGCGCGCGGCCGCTGGCGCGTCGCCGCCTTCGCGGCGTGTCTCCTCTGCGGGGCGCAGCTCGCCGTGCCGTTCTTCACGCCGTACATGCTCGACGAGCTCGGGCTCGAGCTCGGCGAGTTCGCGCTCCTCACCTCGGTGTCGATCGCGGCCAAGGGCGCCGCGTTCCCGGTGTGGCGCCTCGCGTCGACGCGCTGGGGCGCGCGCCCCGTCCTTCGGGTCAGCGGCGCGCTGATCGCCGCGGTGCCCGTGTTCTGGTTCGCCTCCGACAGTCTGCCGACGCTCGCGGTGGCGCAGCTCGTCGGCGGGATCGCGTGGGCCGGCTACGAGCTCACCGCGCTACAGCTCTTGATGAGCGACGCGCCCGAGGGCGGCACGGTCGAGTTCTACGCGCTCGCGAGCGCGCTCTCCGGGCTGACGCAGGTCGCGGGCGCGGTCGTGGGCGGGCTGCTCCTGCGCGCCGAGGCGCTCGACTACGCGCAGATCTTCCTCGCCTCCGCGCTCGCGCGCGGCGCCGCGCTGCTGGTGCTCGTGATCGTGCCCTCGCCGCGCCGACCCGTCGCCGCGGTGATGGCGCGCTTCTCGTCGGTGCGCCCCTCCGCGGGCGCGGTCTCGGCCCCCATCGTCGCGCCCTCGCCGAAGATCGACGACGATCACGACGCGCCCGCGGGATGATCGGCGATCGAGCGGGCGCAGGAACGTCTCCCGGACCATCGCGAAGAAGATCTCGGACTACCGTCTCTGAGCTACCCTCGCGCCATGACGACCCGTGCGATCCGCTGGCTCGCGATCCCCCTCTTCACGCTCGCGTGCGCGTGCGGCGGAGGGGGGACCGAGCCGCCCGAGGAGTCTGCGCCCGTCGAATCGACCGGGGGCGACGAGGGGGGGGACCCCACCGAGGGCGGCCGGCGACGTGCCGCTCGAGGAGCGCCGTGCGATCACGGAGGCTCGGCCGATCGGACGTGTCAACGAGGCTTGTTCTGCTGCTACGAGGACGACTCGGCGGCGGACCACGGGACGTGCGTCCCGACCGATGAGTGCTCCGGCTGAGCCGCCGAGCCGCTCACTCCGGGGGCGTGCGCTCGATGGGCCGGACTCCCGACTCGAGGGGGGGCTCGTCGGTGCGACCGAGCTTGAGCTCGAGGAAGCGCAGGTACTCCTCGGGGTCGTGCAGCTTGCGCTGCATCGACTCGAGGTAGTCGCGGCCCTCGTCCTGCTCGTTCATCGGGTGTGAAAGGTTCGTACAGTGCCCTTCGATCGTCACTGAGCGTTCTCACAAGCTCGCCAGGGCCCGGACCTCGGCGCCGATCCGGACCACCCCGCCCTCGATGACGCGGGCGAGGATGCCCCCGTGGCCGCGCATCGCGGCGTAGCCCCCGTCGCCGAGCGCGTCCTCCATCTTCGAGCAGGGGTGGCACTCGCCGGTCCCCTCGAGCACGCAGCCGCCGAGGCGGAAGCGCGCCTTCGCGAGCGCGCGGAGGTTGACGCCCTCGATCACGAGGTTGCGGCGCAGGACCGCGGGATCGATCCGCTCGCGCCGCAGCAGGCGCGCGAGGACGTGGAGGTGCTCGGCCTGGAGCAGCGACACCTGCCGGGTCCCCCCCGCGCGCCGGCCGGCGCGATCCCCGGCGAGGCCGCGCCCCGCGATGAGCTCGACCTCCTCGCGCACCTCGACCGGCGCGCCGCGCGCGGGGCGGACTCCGATCCAGATCAGTCGGCCGACCTGGGGGACGTGGAGCACCAGCTCGCGCGCGGAGCGCACCGCGTGGAGGCTACCCGATGCTCGCGCGCCCGCGCGGCGCTACCGTCGAGGCCGATGCGACGGATGGCGCCAACCACGCTCCTCGTGCTCCTCGTGGCCTGCGGCCCGCGCGAGGGCGCCGACGCCGGCCCGGTCTCGGACGCCGCCGCGAGCGACGCCGGCAGGGACGCGGGCGCGGGCGCCGACGCGGGCGCCGACGCGGGCGCCGATGCGGGCGCGGGCGCCGACGCGGGCGTGGGCGCCGACGCGGGCGTGGGCGCCGACGGCGGCTTCGACGCGAGCCTCCCCGATGCGGGCTGGGACGCGAGCGTGCCCGACGCCGGCCCGCCGAGCGCGGGTTGCCTCTCCGGCGCGACGGGCACGCACGTGCTGCGCTTCCGCTGGGCGGGCACGACCTCGGGGTCGACCGCGTACGTCGTCTACGAGGCGAACACGCTCCCCGACACCGCGCGTTGGCGCGTGGGCGCGTACTCGAGCTCGATCGGCTACCGCCCGGTGTTCAGCGACCCCTTCCTCGGCGAGGGCGGGCTCGACCTCTCGGGCACCGTCTTCATCGACGTCGAGCTCAGCACCGACGGGCTGAGCCTCGTACGCAACGCGACCCTCGCGATCTACGGCCGGAGCTTCAACACGACGGCGAGCGGCAGCTTCGAGTGGCAGACGTTCTCCGGTACCGGCGCCTCGCCGTACGGCGGCGTCTCCAACGTCGCGCCGTACACGTGGTACGGCGCCGACGCGACCGCGGCCCTCCCCGCGGGCGACTCGGGGACGCTGCTCCGGATCCGCCCCGGACCTCCGTCGGACGCGCTGATCGTCGCGCGCGTCGAGATCTGCTTCGACGCGACGTAGCGGGTGGCGCGCGGGTACCATCGGGCATGGTCTGCACGCGGCTCCCTTCGGTGATCGCCCTCGCCGTGCTCCTCGCGTGCGGTCCACCCGCGGCGACGCCCGAGGACGAGCGCCTCGTACGCGCCTGGCTCGATCTCCTCGAGCAGGACATCGACCTTCAGATCGAGGACACCGTCCTCGAGTGCCGCGCGCGCGAGGGCGGGCCGGCGCGCTCGTTCGAGGCCCGCATGGACGCGCGCGACGACCTCTCGCGGCGGCGCGAGGCCGCCTCCAACGAGGCCAGCCGCGGCGTGCAGCGCCGCGTCTGGTCGCGGTTCTCACCGGTCTTTCGCGCGTCGAGCCGGGTCGCCGAGCGCGCGAGCGCCCTCTCCGGCGAGTGCACCGGCGCGGCGCCGCTCGCGAGCGAGGCGGTCCAGCGCGAGCTCGACGGTCTGCGCGCCGAGCTCGACGCCGCGGTCGGGCAGAGCTTGCGGGAGACCGGGATCGAGCGCTGACGTACCCTGCGGCGGTGGCCGGATACTCGGGGACGCCGCTCGCGAGGAAGCTCGGGCTGAAGGACGGCCACCGAGTCGCGCTCCTCGGTGCGCCGGATGGCTTCCTCGACGCCCTCGATCCACCCGACCTCGGCGCGGTGAAGACGAGCCTGCGCGGCGGTGGCGCGATCGACGTCGCGATCCTCTTCACCACGTCGGCCGCGGATCTGGAGAAGCGCTTCGGCGCCACGCGGCGCCGGCTCGCGAAGAGCGGCGGCCTCTGGGTCGCGTGGCCCAAGAAGGCGAGCGGGCTCGCGACGGACCTCTCCGAGGGCGTGGTGCGTGCGCGCGGGCTCGCGGACGGTCTAGTCGACAATAAAGTTTGCGCGATCGACGAGACGTGGTCGGGCCTTCGCTTCGTCTATCGGCTGGTAGATCGTTGAGCGCGGTCACGGCGTCGGGGGCAGGGGCAGCGCGCGCACCTCGCGCGGCGGCAGGCGCGAGCACGACGGGAGCGGCGCCCCCGCGAGCGGCGCGAACGACGCCGACGCGTCGTCTCCCGTCATCGCGAAGCGGTGCACGGCGAACCGCGCGCTCGGCCACCAGAGCTCCGCGCCGCGGAACGCGCCCTGCCCGAGCGGGGCGCCGAACGCGTCGGTCCACGGCTCCTCGAGCAGGAGCGCGGCGGCGTCCGACGTCAGGTGCACCGCGAGCAGGGAGTCCGGCCGGCCGACGGTCGGATCACCGCCGGCGACGACCGCCACCCACGTGCCCGCCAGCGCGACGAGCGCGTGCGTCGGCACCCGTCCGCCGAAGAGCGTGCTCGCGGGCCGGCCCGCCGCGACCGCGACCGCGAGATCCGGCGCGGCCTCGAGGAGCGCGAGCCCGACGCCGGCGCGCTCCTCGGGCGGCACCGTGAGATCGCCCGCGCAGAGCGCCGCCGCGCGCGCCACCCCGACCGGATCGGGCGCGAGCGACACGACGGCGCCGCACCCCGCGAGCCCCGCCACGTCGAGGCGCCGCACGTCGCCGCCCGCGAGATCCACGATCGCGACGGCCCCGGCGCCCGGCTCATCGGGGAGCGCGAGGCCGATCACCGCGCGCGCCGCGATCCCGCTCGCGTCGAAGAGCGGCGCGATCGCGCCCGGCTCCACCGCGCCGCTCGAGAGCCCCGCGAGCGCGATGGGCTGGAGCACGCCGCGATCCGTCGCGGCGTCGATCAGCAAGAGATCCCCGCCCGCGCCGCCGGCTCCGCGGCGCCGCGTGACGAGCGCGCGTCCGTCGCCGAGCGGCGCGAGGTCGACGAGCTGCCCCGCCGCGGTGGGCGCGCCGGCGTACGTCACGAGCTCGAGGGTGCGCGCACCGGTGCCGAGCTCGAAGGTCACCGCCGGCCGCGTTCCGTCGGCGAGCAGCACGGTCAGCGCTCCGGGTGAGAGCCGTGACGGAAGCGAGGAAGCCGCATTGACGGTCCCAGGCACGCCCGCGAGCCCCGTGTACGTGTCGAGCCAGCGCTCGTTCGCGAGCGTGCCGGCTCCGTCGTACACCGCGAACGCCGCATACGTGGCCATCCCCGGCGGATCGACGAACGTCTCGCGGCCAGGGGTCCCCATCGGCGGCGGGACGTCGGGCGCCTCGTTCATGCGCAGCACCCAGCCGGGGTCGGCGATCGGCGCGAGCGGCGAGGTCGGGCAGGGCGCGCCGCACGCGGGCAGGACCATCAAGAGCCACGTCAGTCGGCGCATCGCGGGACCCCCATGATGGCGGAGACCGCGCATTGACGTCGAGCGCGCGCGCGACTACGACGGCGACCGGAGAGACTGACAACCAACCCATGCGCGCGCGGCCTCGTCGAGCGATCGACGGGGAGGAGCCAGTCGGCTCCGAAGAGGGAAGTCGGTGCGAGACCGACGCGGCCCCCGCCACTGTGACCGGGGACGGCCCGGGCGACACGCCACTGCGCTCCGTCGAGGAGCGTGGGAAGGCAGCCCGAGGCCGGACGATCCGGGAGCCAGGAGACCTGCCGCGCGCGCCAGGCGGGCGAGCTCCCCGGGGCGTGGGAGTGATCCCTGGGCGTGGCTCTCCGTCATCGCTCGTCCGCCTCCCGGGCTCCGCGGGGAGCGGAGCGAGGAGACGAGCGATGAACCGAACGACGATGTGTGTGCTCGCGTGCCTGTGCACCTGGGCTTGCGATGGGTCCCCTGCGACGGACGCGGGCTCCGAGGGCGACGCGAGCGCGGCGGATGCGGGCAGCGCCGATGCAGGCCCGCCGCTCTGCGGTGGTGCGGCGTGCGCGGCCGACGAGGCATGCGTGCGCGGCGTGTGCCTCGCCACCTGCGGCGCCGACCCCTCGGGCTGGGACGCGGCCCTCGCCGCGGACCTCGTGCCTGTCCACGTGTTTTGCCGTCGTGCAGACTCGTTCGGCACCGCCATCGACGCCGACGGGACGCGGGTCCTCGACGTGACGGCGTCCCCCGGTGCCGCTGGCACCGACCTCGTCCTCTCGGAGTGGCGAGCCGACCCGAGCGCGGGCTCCCCGAGCCCGATCGAGCTCGCCACCGCGATCGTCGCGCACGACGCCGACACGCTCCTCTTCCCCGGCGGCTATGTCGTCGCGGGCACCGACGGCGTGCTGTTCGGCTACACGCTCGGCGACGCGACGTTCAGCG
>JAYRVK010000954.1:0-2358 GCA_041918555.1 Sandaracinaceae bacterium | reverse complement strand
CGCCCCCGGGGCGGGGGGGGGCGGGGCCCGGCGCCCGCCCCCGGGGGCGGGGGGGGGCGGCCCGCGGGGGGCGCGGGCGCGGCCCCCCCCCCGGGGCCGCGCCCCCCCCCGGGCCCCCCCCCCCCCCCACGACCGGAGCTTCCTCGCGCTGGCGCTCTGCCGGCTCGCGCAGGCGCTCGAGCAGCTCGGCGAGGAGGCGACCGCGGTGCGGGTCGAGGCGATCGCCGAGGGCGCCTCGTCGCGGCTCCCGCGCGTGTGGTGGGGGACCGCGCTCGCCGATCTGGGGGCCCGCTGGGTCGCGACGGGCGAGCCACGCCTGGGGCGCGACGGCGTGGTCCTGCTCGCGGCCGCGACGGCCAGCCCGTTCATGGACCCGCCGATGCGCGCCCTCGCCGCGCTGCAGGAGGCGAAGGCGTCGGTCGCGCACGGCGCGTGGCACGAGGCCGTCCGCGAGGGGCGCCTCGCGACCGACGCCGCGCTCCTCGATCTCGCCCAGGCAGACCGCGGCGCAGGGTGACTCGCGCGTCAGGCCGCGCCGAGGCCCGCGCGGATCGCCGCGACGTACGCGAGCAGATCGCCGAGCCGGTGCTCGAGCACGTCGCGCAGGACGCTCGGGTCGACGGCCGCGTACCCGTGCACGAGCACGTTGCGCAAGCCCACCGCGCGACGAAGCGTCTGCGCGAGCGCGGGCTCGAGCCAGCCTTCCCGCGCGAGCACCTCGAGATCGAAGTCGGTGACCGCCGCCCAGTTCGCGTCCGTCCGCGTCGGCAGGAGCTCGCCGAAGAGCACCACGAGGCTCGCGCCCACCGTGATGACGAGCTCGTCGAAGCGATAGCGCGGCCACGACGGATCCCAGTGCACGCGGCGATGATCGGGCCGCGGCGCCAGCGCGAGGCTCTCGCCGAGCTCGCCCATGGCGGTCCCGAGCGTGCGGACCACGTCCTCGCCCGGCGCCGCGCCGCGGGGTGTCGTCGGCCCTCGTCTGCGTCACGACGCACCATGCGGCCACTCTACGGGGGGGGATCCGGGCGCCCAGAAACCGGCGGGCGCGACGTGCGCGGGGTCAGACGCGGCGCTGCCGCAGCGGCGCCACCTCGGCGAGGAGCTTGTAGTCGCGATCGTGGTGGAGCACCTCGAGATCGTGGCGGAGCGCCGACGCCGCGATCAGACAGTCGATGGAGGAACGCACCGTGAGCCCACGGCGTCGCGCCGCGCGGTAGAGATCGACGGCGGTGTCGAACACGGCGCGCTCGAGAGGTGAGTCGACGATGGGCAGCGCCTGCATCGCCTCGCGTGCGACGCGAAATGCGCGCTCGTCGCGGATGCCCTGCAGCACCTCCTGCATCACGGGAAGGCACGTGACGACGTCGGCGAAGTCGACGAAGCCCTCGAGGTCGAGCGGCGCTCGCTTGCGGAAGACCTCGATCCAGACCGACGTGTCGACGAGCACCACGGTCAGCGCTTCCGCGGCTTGCTCGGCCGATCTTCGCGCATCTCGGCGAGCGTGCCCGTCCAAGCGCCCGATCCTCGGAGCTCGAGGATCCGGCGCGCCTTCGCTCGCGCGACGAAGTCCCGGAGCGCCCGCTGCACGGCTGCCGAGTACGTCTTCTCGCCGCTCAGGCGGGTGGCCTCCTCCAGCAGTTGCTCATCGAGCACAAGATTCGTGCGCTTCATGCGCATCATGTACGGCCCCGCGATCGGTCGCGCAACGCGCCCGCGGACGACGCGTCGCTGCGCGCCGACGCTCGCGCCTCAGTCCCCGACGAGCATGCGGTCGAGGCCAGGCCCGCCACGGTGTCAACGATCCTTGCGATCGCGCCACGCCGAGGGAGTCTCGCCCGTCCACTGCCGGAACGCGCGCGAGAACGCCGCCTGGTCGGAGAACCCGAGCCGGTCCGCGATGTCGCCGAGCCGCAGCGACCGATTCTCCAGTAGCTTCTCCGCGCGCGCGCGGCGCACCTCGCGCTGGAGCTCGGCGAAGTGGGTCCCCGCGTCTTCGAGCTTGCGGGCGAGGGTGCGCGGGGACATCGCGAGCATCCCCGCGACCGTGTCCCGGTCGGGCGGCGACGGCGTCGACTGGAGCAGGCGTCGCACCTGCTCGGCCAGCGGGAGATCGCTCCGCAGGGCGCTCGGCGAGCTGCACGGTCTGCCGCTCGAACGCGCGGAACACGAAGGGGTTCGCGAGGAGCGGCGTCGCGTTCCAGAGCTCGGCGTCGAGCTCGAGCCGCGCTTCGGGAGCGCCGAAGCGCACCGGACATCCGAGGCGCGCCGCGATCTCGCGGTGGTCGTGCGGGGCGGCGAACGGCAGCGCCACGCGGGTGGGTCGGTACGCCGCGCCGAAGAGGTCGCGGGTCATCT
>JAYRVK010000953.1:0-2981 GCA_041918555.1 Sandaracinaceae bacterium | reverse complement strand
GGCGTGAGGGATGAATTTCGGGTCTTGGTGCCTCACCTGTTCGGCAAAGGCTTCGGCGGCGGCGGCCAATGACTGCGGTTCTATCTTCGAGGAAGCCGCCTTGAAGGCACGACGCGCCCCACCCTTTCCGATCTTCCTCGGATACGCTTGCCAGAATGTCTCGAAGTCGGGCTCGTCAACAATCAGCGAGCGCTTGCGCGAGCGGTGTCTTCGAGAAGTGGTGCAGGACGGCGTTGACGAGGGTGCCGTCGGGGTGCCCCGCGGCGGGGTGCACGACCATGCCGGGCGCCTTGTCGACCACGAGGAGGTGCTCGTCCTCGAAGAGCACGACGAGCGGGAGATCCTGTGGGATGGCCTCGCTCGGCGGCGGCGGCGCGGGGCGCACGACGATGGCCTGACCGGCGGCGGGGCGGTGCTTGGCCTTCGCGACGGCGCCGTCGATCGTGACGCGGCCCTCGTCGATCCAGCGCGCGAAGGTCGAGCGCGACGTAGACGGATCGCGGAGCGCGAGCAGGCGGTCGAGGCGCTCGCCGGCCTCGTCCGCGCCGACCACGAACGCGATCGGGTCGATGGCTACCAGAGCCGCGACTGCACGTGGCCCTTGGAGCGGACCAGGATGTCGACGATGGCGCGGTCGTAGAAGTTCTTCGCGTAGAGGTCGGGCGAGACGCGGCTCTTGAAGAGCGCGCGGCCCTCCTCGATCTCCTCGGCGAGCTCGTCGAAGAGGTTGTCGCTCTGGACGCCCTTCACGATCTTCTCTTCGTTGTAGAGCGAGAGGTCGCTCGCGATCGCGCGTGCCAGCCGCCGCGCCGCTTCTTCGGTCTCGATGAGCGCCATGTCGCCCTCCGATGTACCCGAGCCAGCGCCTCCGAGTCAAAAACTCAGTGGGGCCCCTACTCGACCGCCCGCTCGTACACGATCTCCACGTCGGGCCCCGCCGCGGCCTTCACCGCCGGCTCGATCACCGAGCGCTTCACGTAGTTCGTCCCCGGATCCCCGAGAAGCGTCCCCGCGATGCGGAGCTTCACGACGGAGCCCTCGAAGCTCACGAGCGCGATCCCGCCGCCGTCCTTCTCGAGCAGGGGGGCGAGGACGTCCCGGACGACCTCTTCGATGCGCTCGCGCCGCGTCACGCCGCCGAGTCTAGCGCCCATGCGGCCCCTCGCGGCGGGGGATTTCACGCGCCTGCCAGCCGATGTCGCGCCGGTGCTGCGCGCCGTCGAACGCGATCGCGTCGACGCCCGCGTACGCGCGCGCGGCCGCGTCCTCGACGCTCGCGCCAGCGGCGGTCACGCAGAGCACGCGGCCCCCGCTCGTCACGGTGGTCGCGCCCTCCGCGCGCGTGCCCGCCTCGAACACGACCACGCCCTCGAGCGCGTTGGCCGCGTCGATCCCGCGGATCGCGCGGCCCTTGGGCCCGCTCCCCGGGTAGCCCTCGCTCGCCATCACGACCGACAGCGCGGCCGGCGCGCCCCAGCGGAGCTCGACCCCCGAGAGATCGCCGCGCGCGGCCCCGAGCAGGAGCGGCAGCACGTCGCCCTCGAGGCGGGCCATCAGGACCTCGGTCTCCGGATCGCCGAAGCGGACGTTGTACTCGAGCACGCGCGGCGCGCCGTCGACGATCATCAGGCCGACGAACAGCACGCCGGTGAGCGGGCAGCCCTCCGCGGCCATCCCGCGCAGCGTGGGCTCGACGACCGCGCGCAAGATCCTTTGCTCGAGCGCAGCGTCGACCATCGGCGGCGGCGAGTACGCGCCCATGCCGCCGGTGTTGGGGCCCTCGTCGCCGTCGCAGAGGCGCTTGTGATCCTGCGCGGCCGCGAGCGGCACCGCGCGGGTCCCGTCGCACACCACGTGGAAGCTGACCTCGGGGCCCTCGAGCCGCTCCTCGACGACGACCCGCGCGCCCGCGTCGCCGTGGGCCCTCTGGCGCATGATCTCGTCGATCGCCGCGACGGACTCCGCGACGCTGCCCGCGACGACGACGCCCTTGCCCGCCGCGAGCCCGTCGGCCTTGATCACCATCGGGCGGTCGAGCTCCCGGATCCACGCCTCGGCCCGGGCCGCGTCCTCGAACACCCGGTACGCGGCGGTCGGGATCGCGTGGCGCTTCATGAAGTCCTTCGCGAAGCCCTTCGAGCCCTCGAGCCGCGCCGCCGCCTTCGAGGGGCCGAACACGAGGACGCCCTCCGCGCGCAGCGCGTCGACGAGGCCGGCGACGAGCGGGGCCTCGGGCCCGACCACCACGAGGCCGACCTGCCGCTCCTTCGCCGCGCGCACGATCCCGGCGACGTCCTCGGCGCGCACGTCGAGGTTCGTGGCCACGCGCGCGGTCCCCGCGTTGCCCGGCGCCGCGTAGACCGCGTCCACCCCGGGCGAGGCGGCGAGCCTCCACGCGAGCGCGTGCTCGCGCCCGCCGTTCCCGACGACCAGCACCTTCATCGGCGCGGACCATACACGCACCCCGGCGCCCGCGCACCGCGTGCACGTCTCGCGAACGGATTGCGCCCGCGATCAGGCGACGACGCGGCGCGACAGGTAGCGCACCCCGCCCTCGATCGTGCGGAGCTCGCCGTAATCCTCCTCGGGGATCGGCACCCCGAGCTCGTCGCCGAGAGCCTGCACGTAGGCCCAGAAATCCTCCTCGTCGAGCGCGAGCTGCGCGGCGATGTCGGCGTTCGGATCGAGGTTCGCCTCCGCCGTCTCGAAGGCGATCGTGCCCAGCCGGAGGAGGATGGTGTCGCGGATGTAGTCCTCGGTCATGCCCCCCGGCTCAGCAGGAGCCATGCCCGCTACGGAGCCTCGCCGAGGAGCGCGCGGTGGGCCGCGACGTCGCGCAGGAAGCGCGCACGCCACTCGTCGCGCGAGATGCCCTCGGCGGTGGCGCGGACGCGCGCGGCGCCGCGCTCCCGGACGCGCTCGGCCTCCTCGCTCCGGCCCGCCGCGCGGAGCGCGAGCACGCGCGCGAGGAACACGTCGGC
>JAYRVK010000952.1:0-3555 GCA_041918555.1 Sandaracinaceae bacterium | reverse complement strand
CCGACATGGCCGGCTTCGTCGCCGAGCACCTGCGCGCGCGCGGAGTGGACCTGCGGCTGGGCCGCGGCCTGAGCGGCATCGAGGCCCGCGGCGAGCGGCGGTGGGTCGCGAGCGACGACGGCGGCGGCGTCGAGACGGACCTCGTGTTCCTCGCGCTCGGGGTCCGGCCCGAGGTGGATCTGGCACGGGCGGCGGGCCTGGCCATCGGAGAGCGCGGCGGCATCGTGGTGGACGAGCGGCTGCGGACGAGCGACCCGCGGATCCTCGCCGTGGGCGACGCCATCGAGGTCCGAGATCTCAGCGGCGGCGGCCAGCGCGTGCTGCCGTTGGCCGGACCCGCGAACCGCCAGGGACGGATCGCCGCCGAGACGCTCGCCGGGCGCGACGCCTCCTTCGGCGGCGTGCGGGGCACGGCGATCGTCGGGGTGCTCGGGCTGGCGATGGCGTCCACCGGGGCGGGCGAGCGGGCGCTCGCGCGGGCGGGGCGGCGCGACTACCACGTGGTGCACCTGCACCCCGGGCACCACGCAGGCTACTACCCGGGCGCCAGGACCCTGCACCTCAAGCTCATCTTCGCGGCCGACGGCACGATCCTCGGTGCACAGGCCGTCGGCCACGAAGGCGTGGACAAGCGCATCGACGTCCTCGCCACGATGATCCAGATGGGCGGCACCGTGCGACAGCTCGCGTCGCTCGAGCTGTGCTACGCGCCCCAGTTCGGCGCGGCCAAGGACCCCGTGAACGTCGCGGGCATGATGGCGGTCAACGTGCTGGACGGCGACATGCTGCTGGCGGGCTGGGGTGAGCTCGGCGAGCCAGGTCACCTGCTGCTCGACGTGCGCGAGCCGCACGAGTTCGATCAGGAGCACGTACGAGGCGCCATGAACCTCCCGCTGTCGCAGCTGCGCGACCGCCTCGCCGAGCTGCCCCGGGACCGACCCATCCTCGTCTACTGTCTGGCGGGCCAGCGCGCCTACTTCGCGCAACGCCAGCTCCGCATGGCCGGGCTCGACGCGCGAAACCTCACCGGCGGGGTCCTCACCTACCGCGCGCTCCAGTCCGCCGTGGCCTGATCCTGGGTTGCCTCGCGAGGTGGCGTCCACTACGGTCCCGCCCTCCGGAGGGACGATGCGACGGCTCATGATCACGCTCGGTGCGTTGGGGCTCCTGCTCGCGGCGTGCGAGGGAAACGGCTCCGTGGGCGACGAGTGCCAGGGCGGCGCGGCCGAGAACGACTGCGTGGAGGGGGCGATCTGCACGGTCGCGCGCTCCGCGAGCGTCGAGCCGCCGGCCGAGCCCAACGCGGGCGAGCGCTTCTACTGCAGGACGATTTGCGATCTCGACGTCGACTGCGAGGCGGGCTTCGAGTGCCGCCAGGCCGCCGGCACGATGTACCGCTCCTGCCAGCCGAGCGACGCGCCCGGCGACGCCGGCATGTAGCGGAGGGCGCGGGCCTCGTGCGTTACAAGAAGTCCGCCGTCAGCGCGGCGCAGATCGTCGAGGCGGCCAAGCGCGTGATCGCGCGGCAGGGCTACGCGCAGACGAGCCTGAAGGACATCGCCGACGAGGCGGGGATGTCCAAGGGCGCCATCCACTACCACTACCCGACCAAGGAGGCGCTCGTCGCGAAGGTGCTCGAGGCCGCGACCGACGCGGTGGCGGAGCGGACGCTCGCGGCCTGGATGGCGGGCGGCAGCGACCCGATGACCGCCCTGCGCTCCGCGGTCCGCGAGCTCTGGCAGGTCCGCAGCACGGGGAGCGACGAGGTCCACGTGATCTCGAACCTGCTCGCGCAGGCGCTCCACGACGAGTCGCTGCGCCCGCAGCTCGCGGCGTACTACCGGCTCGCGTCCGCGCAGACGAGCGAGCACCTCGTGACGGTGATGGCGTGCTACGGCCTGCGCCCGCGCGTGTCGGCGGCGCTGATCCCGCGCCTGCTCCTCGGGCTGCTCGACGGGCTGGTCCTGCAGGTCTTCGTCGATCCCGAGGTCATCAATCCGGACGAGCTCGTGAAGGCCGTCGAGCTCTTCGCGGGCGCGCTCTTCGAGGCGGCCCCGCGGTGAGCGCCTTCGCCCGCGTCGAGGCGCAGGCGAGCGCCCTCGGGATCCTCGAGCACGCGCTCGCGAGCGGGCGCGTCGCGTCGGCCTATCTCTTCGAGGGACCGAGCGGCGTCGGCAAGGAGCTCGCCGCGGTCGCGCTCGCCGAGGCGATGATCGGCGCGGACGACAAGGTGAGCGCGCGCATCCGCGGCGGCGCGCACCCGGACGTCCAGATCTTCCGCCCGCGCGACGAGGGCAAGCGCAACATCCAGGTGGCCGCGCTCCGCGAGCAGATCCTGCCGGTCGCGCAGTTCGCTCCGTTCGAGGCGAGCGCCGCGTTCCTGATCTTCCCGGAGGCCGACGTCTCGTTCCCGGAGCACCCGCCCGAGTCGGCGAACGCGCTCCTCAAGACGCTCGAGGAGCCGCGGCCCGGCGTGCACTTCGTCCTGACGAGCGAGCGCCCCGATCGCCTCCTCCCGACCATCCGCTCGCGCTGCCAGCGGGTGCGCTTCGGCCGCCTGCCGGCCGAGCTCCTCGAGCGGATCCTCGACGCGCGCGGCGTGCCCGAGGACGCGCGCGGCCCCGCGGTCGCGCTCGCGGACGGACGCGCCGATCGCGCGCTCGCGCTGGCCGAGGGGGGCGCGGAGCTGCTCCTCGAGCAGGCCCTCGCGCTCGACGACGCCTGCGCGCGGGGCGGCCCGGGCGAGCTCGTCCGCGCGTCGGAGGCGCTCGCGCGCGGGGACGACGACCTCGCCCTCGTGCTCGACGCGTTCCTCTTGTTCTCGCGCGATCTCGCGGCGGCGGGGCTCGGGCTCCCGGACGACGCCCTCGCCTTCCGGCACCGCGCGGCGCTCGTCCGCGAGCGCGCGGCGCGCACGCCGCCCGCGCGCGCGACCCGGCGCGCCGAGCTCGTCCGCGACGCGCTCGTGGCGCTCGAGCGCAACGGCAACAGGCAGGTCGTGCTCGACTCGCTCCTCTACTCCGCGCGCATGTAGATGCAGCTCTTCCCGCCGCTCCGGCCCAAGCTCTCGGCGGCCCTCCGGGACGTGACGAGCGCCGAGCCGCGCGCCCGCACGGCCGCGGCCGAGGCGCTGGGGAGCGCGCCCGCGGAGCACGCCGAGGAGGCGAAGGCCGCGCTGCGGCCGCTCCTCGACGATCGCGCGGCCTCGGTCCGGTGCGCCGCGATCGTGAGCCTCGGCCAGCTCGGGGACGCCGACTCGCTCGAGGTGATCCTCGCGCGCTTCGACGACGGCGACCCCACGGTGCGCCAGGTCGCGATGATCGCCGCGGGCGAGATCGGCGACGAGCGCGCGGTCGACGCGCTCGCGCGGGGCCTGCGCCGCAAGCAGCCCGAGGTGCGGTTCCAGGCGGTGGCCTCGCTCGCGATGATCCTCGGCGAGCGCGCGGTGCCGCGGCTCGCCGATCTCGTCGACGACGACGACGCGGAGGACCGCGCGCCCCACGCCGACGCGCTCGGCTCGAGCGAGGCGCCCGCCGCGATCCCGCCGCTCGGAGT
>JAYRVK010000951.1:0-1547 GCA_041918555.1 Sandaracinaceae bacterium | reverse complement strand
CGCCGGCGGCGACAGCGGCGCGAGCGCCTCGAGGAGCTGTGCGGCGCTCTGGTAGCGCGCCGCCGGATCCGCGCGGATCAGGGCCTCGACGATCGGGGCGAGCCCGGGCGGCGCCGCCGGCGCGAGCGGCGCGAGGGGCGGGTGCCGGCCCCCTTCGATGCGCTGGAGCGTGTCGACGTCGGTCGACCCGACGAACGGCCTCTGCCCCGCGAGCGCCTCGAAGAGCACGACGCCGAGCCCGAACAGATCCGTGCGCGCGTCGTAGCGACGGTGCAGGCCGTACTCGGGCGCCATGTACGGGACCTTGCCCCGAACCACTCCGGAGTCGGTGCGGCGCGAGTCCCCGATCGAGCGCGCGATCCCGAAGTCCGTGAGGTATACGGCGCCCGTCCGGCTCACGAGCACGTTCGAGGGCGACACGTCGCGGTGCACGACCGCGGCGCGCCCTCGGGTCGGCGTGTGCGCGAAGTCGAGCGCCGTCGCGAGCTCCACGCCGATGAGCACCACGAGGGCGGGCTCGAGCCGCTGGCCGCGCTCGCTCAGCCGCGCGAGGAAGGTGCGCAGATCCATCCCGTCGACGAGCTCGAGCGCGAGGTAGTGCGAGCCGTCGGCCTCACCGAAGTCCACCACCTGCGCGATGTTCGCGTGGCGGAGCTGCGCCGCGAGCCGCGCCTCCTCCATGAAGTCCTTCACGAACGCGGGATCGCGCTCGAAGAACGGGAGGATTCGCTTCACGCAGACGTGCTGCTCGAACCCGCCCGGCCCCCTCCTCACCGCGAGGTACGTCTCTGCCATCCCGCCGGAGCCCAGCCGGCGGACGAGCTCGTACGGGCCGAATCGCTGGAGGTCCATGGCGCGAGTCCGCGCCAAGCGTAGCGCAGCCTGGGGCGGGAGCCGTACTCTGCGCGCGATGAGCCGCTTCGACACTCTGGCCGTGCACGCGGGCGACACCCCCGACGCGCAGACCGGCGCCCTCGAGCCCCCGATCGTCCTCGCGAACGCGTACGCGTTCGACGACGCGGCCGACGCCGCGGCGCGGTTCCGCGACGGAACCGGGCACGTCTACAGCCGCTGGCGCAACCCCACGGTCGAGGCGCTCGAGGCGAAGCTCGCCGCCCTCGAGGGCGCGGAGGCCGCCGTCGCGCTCGCCAGCGGGATGGCGGCCGTGCACGCGGCCCTCGCGTCCTGCCTCGGCGCGGGCGACCACGTGGTCGCGAGCGAGCGGCTCTACGCCGAGACGGTGCGGTGCCTCCTCGAGCTCCTCGGTCGCTTCGGCGTCGAGGTCACCTTCGTCGACGCCACGCGCGCGGACGCGATCGCGGCCGCGATGCGCCCGAGCACCAAGGTCGTGTACCTCGAGACCCCGGCAAACCCGACGCTGGCGATCACCGACCTCGCCGCGGCCCGCGCCTCCGCGGGGAGCGCCACCGTGATCGTCGACTCGACCTTCGCGACCCCCTACCACCAGCGCCCCCTCGAGCTCGGGGCCGATCTGGTGCTGCACTCGGCGACGAAGTTCCTGTCCGGCCACGGCGACGCGGTCGGTG
>JAYRVK010000950.1:0-2595 GCA_041918555.1 Sandaracinaceae bacterium | reverse complement strand
GGCGGCGAGCGCCTTCTCCGAGTGAGGATTTCGTCCGAAGCTCATCGATCCGTGAGCTACCACCGGATGCCTGCGGAGACGAGCGGATGCGGAGGTCACCGCAGCGGCGTCGAGACGACGATGTGGCTCGTGGCGTCGCGGTACGCGATGTACACGTCGCCCATCGCGTCCGTCGCGATCGAGGCCTGCTCGCCGACGTTGTCCGTCGACTGGACGGTGATCGGCGTCCCCCACGGCATCCCGCGCGGCTTGTGCGCGTAGCGGAGGTCGTTGTTCGTGTCGTCGCGGTACGCCGCGTGGAGCCCGCCGCTCGGGTCCATCGCGATCGACGCGTGGTTGCCCACGTTCGCGCTCGAGTCGACGACCGTGAAGGACCACGCGCCCCCGCGGGGCCGGTAGGCGTAGCGAAGGTCCGTGTTGGACTGGTCCCGGTAGAGCAGGTGGGCGCCGCCGTCGCCGTCGATCAGCGCGTCCGCGTACTGGCCGACGTTCGCCGAGGCGCCGTCGACTCGCTCGGGGACCCAGTAGCCCGCGGGCGGATGGTACGCGTAGCGCAGGTCTCCGCCCGAGCCGTCGTAGTAGCTCGCGTGCAGCCCGCCGGCGCCGTCCGTCGCGAGGTCCACCCACGAGCCGACGTCTCCGCTCACCTCCACCATCTCGAGCGTCCAACCGGACGGGGCGCACGTCACGCACACTTCGTCGGCCGTTCCGTCGCAGTCCTCGTCGCTCCCGTCGCACGTCTCGGCGCTCGTCGCGGTCGCGTCCGAGCAGGCCGGCGCGCCGGCGCGGCACTCGAGCACGCCCTCGGCGCAGAGGTCTCCGTCGCCGCCGTCGCACCCGCCGCCGAGCGAGGGATCCTCCGAGCCGTCGGGGCTCGCGGGATCGCAGTCGTCGTCTGTGCCCTCGCAGAGGTCGAGCGCGTCGCCCGTCGCGTCGCCGCACGCGGTCCCGCCGCTCCCGTCGCAGACGATGACGCCCTCGGCGCACCGATCGGAGTCGGGCCCGTCGCACGCGGTGCCCAGCGGGAAGCCCTCGTCGGTGAGCGTGTCGCAGTCCTCGTCGCGCGCGTCGCAGGTCTCGGGCGCGGGGCCGCGGCCGCCCTCGCACGCGCCCCACGCGCCAGCGACGCAGCGCTGCGTGCCGGTCACGCACTCGCCGGTGTCCGTCCCGCACGGCTGGGTCGCGCCGGCCGAGCACGCGCAGCCCTCGTCGGTCATCCCGTCGCAGTCGTCGTCGGCGCCGTTGCACGGCTCCGCGTTGTCGGGCGTCGCGTCGGAGCAGCGCGCGCCGCCCGCTCCGTCGCACTCGATCGCGCCCTCCGCGCAGAGATCCGCGTCCGCTCCATCGCACCCGACGCCGACCATGAATCCCTCGTCGGTCGCGCCGTCGCAGTCGTCGTCGGCGCCGTCGCACGTCTCCGCGCTCGCGCCGGGATCGTCCTCGCAGCGCGTGGCGCCCGGGCCGTCGCACGCGACCACGCCGTCCGCGCACGCGTCCGCGTCCTCGCCGTCGCACGGCGCTCCGACGCCGAAGTCCTCGTCGATCGCGAGGTCGCAGTCGTCGTCGTCCCCGTCGCACGCCTCGTCCGTGGGATCGCACCCGCTCGCGTCCAGCGAGATGGCGGCGTCGGTCGGCATCGACGCGTCCTCTGCGCCTCCGTCGAGCCCGCCGTCCGCGCCGTCGCCCGGGAGCGGCACGCAGCCGAGGTCCGGGTTGCAGTAGAGCCCCGCGTCGCAGCGCGCGTCGTCGCCGTCGAAGAGGCAGACGCCGCTCACGCAGCGCCCGCTCGCGCAGGCCGCCGCCGGCGCGCACTCGCCGTCGGTCGCGCACTCCGCGAGCCCGCAGCGCGCGGGGTCGGCGCCCGCCTCGAGGCACCGCGGGTCCACGCAGCGCCCGCCGAGGCACGCGGCGAGGGCGGGATCGTCCGACGCCCCCGGGCACGTCACGCCGCGGCAGTCGCGGCTGATCACGATCACGACCGCGTCGTTGCCCTGGAAGCGCACGAGCGCGGCGCGCTCCGCGACGATCGCGCCGCGGAAGTCGAGCAGCTCGACGAAGACCGTGACGTCGCCGGCCGCGAGGCCCGCGAGCTCGGCGACGCGCTGGCCCGTCAGGTAGTCGAGCCCGGCTGTCGCGAGCATCGTGTCGCTCGCGCCGTCGCGCACACCCGCGCGCACGCCGGTGAACTCGACGCCGGGCACGAAGTCGGTCTTGAGATCGATCACGAGCGCGGTGCTCTCGGTGCAGCTCCCCGCGAGGAGCGCCCAACCGATCGGGAGCCAGCCCCAGCGCCGCGTCACGGAGCGATCATACACGCGGCGCCCCGCGCGTCAGTAGTCGAGGTCGCGCAGGAAGCCCGTCTCGGTGGGCTCGGCGCCCGCGCTAGGGGGGGGGCTCGGGGGCGGCGCGGGCTCCGAGGGTGCGGCGGTCGGGTGCGGGGGGCGCGGCCGGGGGCGCGCGTCCGCGACCTCGGGCGCGGCGACGGGCGCGGGCGCGGCGACGGGCTCGGGCGCGGGGACGGGCTCGGGCAGGGCGACGGGCTCGGGGGCGGCGATGGGCTCGGGCGCGGCGACGGGCTCGGGCGCGGCCGCCGGT
>JAYRVK010000949.1:0-18035 GCA_041918555.1 Sandaracinaceae bacterium | reverse complement strand
GCGCAGCGCCTCGTCGCGCGGCAGCAAGCGGAGCGTCCACGCGCCTCCCTCGCCCGGCGTGAGGCGCGCGGTGTAGAAGCGCTCGAGCGTCGCTTGATCGCCCGCGAGCACGGCGCGGAAGCTCTCGACGAACCCGCGCAGCACCGGGTGCGTGTCGATCCGCAGCTCCTCGGTGCGCTCGCCGCTGCGCATGCGGAGCTGGCCGTCGGCGATCAGCGCGGCCGAGGGATCGGGCGTCTCCACGCGCCGCATCAGCCGGTCGGGGTGCGCGAACCAGATGCGGCCCTCGCTCCGCACCGGCAGCGCGAGGAGCGCGATCCGCTTCTCCTCGCGGAACCGCGCCTCGAGGCCGGGCAGCGCGGCGAACTCTCGGAGCAGCGACTCGAGCGTCGTCGCCTGCGCGGGCGCCTGCGCGGGCGCGACCGCCGCGAGCCCGAGGAGCAGCCCTGCGGCGATCCCTGCGCGCCTCACGGCCGCTCCGACGGAGGCACGAGGCGCTTGATTCTCTTCTGGAGGAGCGCCGGCGTCGCGAGGAGCATCGTGCCCGCCGGATCGGTCGTCACGAGGTCCGTGCGCCCGCGCGCCGCGCGCTTGTCGGTCGTGAGGTTCCAGATCTCGTACAGCACCTCGATCCGGTGGTCGGGCTCGCCCGTGAACCACGCCGCGACGCGGAAGCGATCCTTGTAGGCGAGCGGCGAGACGTGCTTGCACTCGGTGTGCGCGACGACGAGCCGGTAGCCGAGCTCCATCATCTCCTTGCCGTCGATCCCGTGCAGGGTGAACAGCTTCGTGCGCGCGATCTCGAAGTACTTGAAGTAGTGGCCGTGCCAGACGATCGAGAGCGAGTCGACGTCGTGGAACGGGACGTCGGCCTCGTAGGTGGTCGCCGAGCTCGGCGGGCGGGTGCGCAGGTTGCTCACGGCGACGATCCCTTAGCGCTTCGCGAACAATGCCGCGAGGTCCTTGCGGCGGAGCTTGCCCGATTCCGTGCGCGGGAGCGCGTCGACCAGCTTGAGGCGCCGCGGCATCGCGACGGGCGCGAGCCAGCCCCGGAGCGCCGCGCGGATCGCCCGGGCGTCGAGCCCGGGTGCGACGACCGCCGCGTGGATCTCGTGGCCCCGTGGGCCCTCGACGGGGACCCCGAGCACCCCCGCGTCGCGCACCCCCTGGATCTCGAGGAGGCGGTGCTCCACCTCCGCGAGCGACACGCGCACGCCGCCGATCTTGAGCACGCTGTCGGCGCGCCCCAGGTGCAGGAATCGCCCGTCGGCGAGCACCTCGACGCGATCGGAGCCGACGACCGGGCGCGGGTCGCTCGGCGCGAGCCACGGCGAGTCGAGGAGCATCCGCCCGTCCGCGTCGGCGTCGACCGACACGCCGGGGAGGGGCGTCCACGGGCCCTCGCCGCCGCTCTCGCGCCACCCGATCCCGCCGGTCTCGGAGGAACCGAACACCTCGGTGACGGTCCAGCCGAAGCGCTCGCGCACCGCGGCCGCGACGCGCGGCGGGAGCGGCGCCGCGCTCGACACGACGCGCGCGATCGCAGGCAGCTCGCCGGGCCCCGCGACGAGCAGCCCGCGCAGGTGCGCGGGCACGGTGACCAGGACGTCGACCGGCCCGACGGCCGCGACCTCGCCCGCGTGGAGCGGGGTGTGCCGGTAGAACGCGCCCCCGCTCACGAGCGGGACGAGCACGCCGAAGAGCAGGCCGTAGATGTGGTAGGCGGGGACCATCGGGAGGAAGCGCGCGCCCGCGTGCGCGGGGAACGTCTGCGCGAGCACCCGCGCCTCGCCGAGGAGCTGGCCCGCGGTCTTGGGGCACGCGAGGTGCTCACCCGTCGAGCCCGAGGTGTAGACCGTGGCGAGTCGTCGATCGCTCGACGGCTCGGGCAGGAGCGAGAAAGAGATCTTGCCCACCCTCTCGCGCGCCGCCTCCACCACCCGCGCGTCGCGGACGTCGATCCCCTTGTCGACGCCGTCGACGTCGTGCACCACCGTGACGACCTCGGGCCGCTCCCGGATCGATCGGAGGGTCTCGAGCTGCGGGTTCGGCGGTAGCGCCACCGCGTAGCCGCGCTCCCACGCCGCGAGCAGCGCGACCGCGAATCGGTAGCGATCGCGGCAGATGACGAGGAGCTCCTGGCCCTGGCGCGCCGGCTCGAGGAGCGAGGCGAAGCCCTCGACGTGCGCGCACATCTCGGCCGCGCTCGTCGCCTTGCGAGCGGTCCACGCGACGGGCGCGTCGGGCGGGTGGTGGCGGAGCATCAGGGGGGGGGCTCTTCGTCCGGGCGCGGCGGAAGGATGCGCGAGAGCAGGCGATCGTGCAGCCCGCCGCCGTACCGGCGGAAGCGATACTGCCGGAGCAGGTACTCGGCCGCGAACATCACGCCCATCAGCGCGTAGGCCACGCCGCCGTTGTAGGCGGCCCAGAGATCGAACCAGCCCTCGACGGACGCGAGGACCGCGGCGACCGCGCCGTTGAGCGCGAAGAAGACGATCCAGGCCCACGTGATCTGGCGGCAGTGCGCGACCTGCGCGTCGCTCAGCCCGTCCTTCTCCTGCATCCGGGCGAAGCGCTCGATCATCGGCACCCCGCGCAGCGACGCGGCGAACGTCGCGAGGAGCGCGAGGTTGACGAGCACCGGCATCGCGAGGACGAAGCGGCGGTCGTCGAACAGCGCCCCTCCGGCGACGACCACGACGATGACGAGGGGGATGCGCATCACGGCCCAGAGGTCTTCGCGGCGCGCCCGGCGAAAGCGAAACAGGAGCGAGGGGACGAGGAGCGCCAGGATCCAGAGGCTCACCGCGCGGGCGCTGAGGTGCGTGAGCCCGAGCCAGATCCCCAGGGGGTAGAGCAGGGCGAGGATCGTGGTGAGGACGCCCACCAGGACCTTCATCACGGTCGGGCGGGCCTCAGGCGGCGCGATGCTGACCCACGTACGCGGCCAGGGCCCGCACGTTCGAGAAGATCTGGCGGTTCTGCTCGTCGTCCGCCTTGATCCGCACCCCGTACCGCTTGTCGATCGCCATCGCCAGCTCGAGCGCGTCGATCGAGTCCAGCCCGAGGCCCTCGACGAACAGCGGCTCGTCCACGTCGATGTCGTCGACGTCGACGTCCTCCAGCATCAGCGCCTCGATGATCAGCTCTTTGAGCTCGGTCTCCAACGTCATCACCTGTCCTCTCACGGCTTGATCGACCGGATCGAACCTTTCAGTTTTCGTTCCAGCCCGTCGAGCGGCGCTGCGGTCGCCGGCGGCCGCGCGATGTGACCGTCGGTCCACACCGAGCCCACCTTCGGTTCTCGACTCCCCCACTCGACCGCCGGCATCGTGCGCCGGCACGTACACACCCAACACCTACCGGCCACGTGGCCGGCGGCCGATTGTTTCATGTCCACGGCGTTCGGCAAGGGGGCGTCGATCATACCCCGAACTGGCCGCGATCGAGCCGGACCCGGAGCCGGGAGCGCTGGAGCATCTCGAGGAACGAGTTGTCGGTCCTCCACACGTCGCCCGCGAGGATCGACGTCAGCCCCTGGCGGAGCTCGCTCTTCTGCTCGGTCGTGAAGAACAGGCCGGGCAAGAGGCGGCGCCGGTAGATCGCGAGGATCATCGTCGCGAAGACGTCGTAGCCCGCCTTCATCCGCTCGGTGTGCTCGACCATCAGGTCGGCGTTCCCCTCGTCCCCGCGCCGGAGCGCGGGCAGGAGCGTGTCGACGGTCATCCCCGCGCCGACCATCGCGAAGGTCACCCCCGACGAGAACACCGGGTCGAGGAAGCAGGCCGCGTCGCCGATGCAGCACCAGCGCGGCCCATGCGAGCGCTCGTTGAAGAACGAGAAGCTGGCGAGGCGGCGCTGCGGCCCCTCTGCGCGCGCGCCCTCGAGCACGCGCCGCAGCTCGGGGCTCGCCGCGATGGCCTCGTCGAGCCACTCGTTCTTGAGGCCCTTGCGCCGCGTCACGAGGCCCACGCTGAGGCGGCCCTCGCCGAGCGGGATCGCCCAGAGCCATCCCTCGTCGATGAACAGCACCTTGATGTTGCCGAGGTGCGAGAGCTCGGCGGCGATCGCGGGCCGCAGCTCGCCGTAGTGACGGAACACCGCGCCGAGCCCGAACTCCTCGATGCGCCGCCGCGACTCGAGGCGATAGCCGAAGAACGAGTCGAGCCCGGTCGCGTCGAGGACGTAGCGCGCCGCGTACGCGCCCTTGTCGGTGCGCACCAACGGCCGCGCCTCGTCGAGCTCGACGCCCGTGACGCGCTCGCCCTGGTGCACGTTCGCGCCCGCCGCGATCGCGAGCTCGAGCAGCCCGAGATCGAAGGTCGCCCGGTCCACTTGGTAGGCGTGCTCGGCGACGCCGCCGAGCTGATCGGAGAACAGGTACGTGGCGGTCTGCCCGCGGGCCTCGTCGTAGAACTCGGCCCCGGCCTTTCGCACGTGCTCCTTCGCGGTCGGCACGAACCCGAGGCGCGCGAACGCGTCGAGGCTCGCGGGGAGGAGCGACTCGCCGATGTGGAAGCGCGGGAACTCCTCGCGCTCGATCACGAGGACCCGCGCGCCGGCCTGCGCGAGGAGGTGGGCCGCCGTCGAGCCGCTCGGGCCCGCGCCGATCACCGCGACGTCGTACTGCTCGCTCATCGATCGCTCACTCCATCGCCCCGAGGATCAACGACGTGTTGATCCCGCCGAACGCGAAGTTGTTGCTCATCACCACGCGGGGCCGCGCCACGCGCGCGTCGCCGATCACGTGATCGAGCGGCGCGCAGCGAGGGTCGACCCGCGCGAGGTTCTTCGTCGGGGCGAGGAAGCCGTCCCGCATCATCGCCAGACATAGGGCCACCTCGATGGCGCCGCACCCCCCGAGCGTGTGGCCCATGAAGCCCTTCGAGGAGCTCACGGGGACCGAGGCGCCGAGCACCTGGTGCATCGCCTCGCTCTCGACGAGGTCGCCGACCTCGGTCGCCGTCGCGTGCGCGTTCACGTAGTCGATCGCGTCGGCCGGCACGCCCGCGTCCCCGAGCGCGAGCCGGATCGCGGCGGCCATCCCGTCCGCGCTCGGGTTGGTCACGTGCGTTCCGTCGCAGTTGGTCCCGTAGCCGAGCACCTCGGCGTGCACGTGCGCGCCCCGCGCGAGCGCGCGGTCCATCCGCTCGAGCACCACCGTGGCCGCGCCCTCGGCGACCACGAGGCCATCCCGATCCGCGTCGAAGGGCCGCGGGCTCTCGCTCGGGCGCTCGTTGTAGCGCGTCGAGGTCGCCATCATCACGTCGAACACGCCCGCGTGCATCCAGTGGAGCTCCTCGGCGCCGCCGCAGATCATCACCTCGGCCCGACCCGCGCGGATCGCCTCCACGCCCGCCCCGATCGCCTGGCTCCCGCTCACGCACGCCGCGCACGTGCTGATCACGCGGCCGCGGATCCCGTAGTACGAGGCGAGGTTCGCCGCGCACGTGTGGCTCATGAACTTCAGGTAGCTGGTCGACGGCAGCCCCTCGAAGCTGTCGCGCGCGAAGAGCGGCCGCGCGAAGTCGACGTAGGCGCTCGAGCTCCCGTGGGTCGAGCCGTACGCCAGCCCCACGCGCGGATCGGTGACGTCGAGCGGCCCCGCGCCCGCGAGCGCGTCGTCGGTCGCGAGCAGCGCGAGCCGCGCGACCCGCCCCATGCTGCGGATCTTCTTGCGGTCGCGGCCGCTGAGCGCGACCTCTCCCACCTCGCCCGCGATCTGCGTCGCGAGGTGCCCGATGCGCGACCACGAGGTTTGCGATCGTACACCGCTCGCGTCGCCGCGCAGCGCCTCGGAGACGGCGTCGAGCGTGGCGCCGATCGGCGTGATCAGTCCGACCCCGGTGATCGCGACCCGGGTCACGTCAGCCCAGGCCCCCGCTGATCCCGATCACCTGCCCGGTGATGTACGCGGCGGCGTCGCTGACGAGGAAGCGCACCGTGGCGGCCACCTCGTCGACGGTGCCGACGCGGCGCATCGGGATGGCCTTGAGGATGTGCTCGAGGGGCGCGCCCTCGAGCATCTCGGTCTCGATCGGCCCGGGCGCCACCGCGTTCACCGTGACCTTGCGCTTGGCCATCTCCTGCGCGAGCGCCTTGGTCGCGCCGATCAGGCCCGCCTTCGCCGCGCTGTAATTCACCTGGCCGCGGTTGCCGATCACGCCGCTCACGCTCGCCACGTTGACGATGCGGCCCCAGCGCGCCTGGACCATCGGCATCACGAGCGGCCGCGTGACGTTGTAGAAGCCGTCGAGCGTGGTGCGGGTCACCCGCGTCCACTGCGCGTGCGTCATCGCGGGGAACGGCACGTCGGCGGTGACGCCCGCGTTGTTGACGAGGACCGCGATCGGCCGGCGATCCGCGGCCAGGAGGCCCGCGATGGCGGCCTCGGCGGCCTCCGCGTCCGCGACGTCGAAGCGCGACAGCGAGGCCTCGCCGCCGGCGGCCTCGATGCTCGCGCGCACCGCCTCGGCCTCCGCGTCGCGGCTGCGGTAGTTGAGGATCACGGCGTAGCCGTCCTGTGCGAGGCCGCGCGCGATCGCCGCGCCGATCCCCCGGCTCGCGCCCGTGATCAATGCCCGCCGCGTCGCCGACATCGGATCCGCGTGCCTACGCCGGCAGGACGAGGTCGGCAACCAGCTGCGGGCCGCCGACCGGCGAGAGCGCGACCGGGCCGGCGCGCCGCGACAGCACCGCGTCGAGCAGCTCGAGCCCGGGAGACGCGCAGCTCGCGCGCAGCGCCGCGCTCATCTCGGCGTACCGCGCCGCCGACTCGGCGCGGCGCAGGCGCTCGAGCCGCGGGCCGTGGCCTTCGCTCGACAAGGCGATCCCCACCGCGAGCGCGTCGTGATCGTCGAGCGCGTCGAGCGGCGCGGGCGCCCGATCGTCGCCGACCGCGACCACGGCGGTGCCGCCCTCGTCCTCGAGCCACGCCCAGGCCTCGATCAGCGTCGCCTCGAAGCTCCGCGCGCCGCCCGCGATCGCGGTGGAGAACGCGGTGTTGGCCGTCCCGATCGACACGAGCCCGCTCGCCGCGTTGTGCACGCTGTTCTTGAAGCGGTTCGGGCTGAGCTTGCCCTCCTCCTCGTAGAGCATGCGCAGGAGCGTGACCATCGTCTCGATCTCGCCGAGGCTCGAGCCGTAGAAGGTGGGGATCGTCCGCACGTCCAGCTCGGCCGCGCGCGCGGCCTGCTCGACGACCTCGCCGAGCATGTTCGCGAAGCGGCTCGAGCCGCGCTTGAGGCGCGCGTCGACGAGCGCGCACGTGGGCTTCTGCACCGCCGGATCGTGCGCCTGGTCGCGCCACGCCGCGACGTCGCGGTAGCCGGGCGTGAAGAGCCCGAGCCCGATCACGTGGAGCGGCCTCACGCGGCCCCCACCACGACGGCCACGTTGCTCCCGCCGAACGCGAACGAGTTGCTGAGGACCGTGCGGACGCGGGCGGTGCGCGGCGCGGTCACCACGTCGATGGTCACCGCGGGATCGAGCGGCTGCGCGCCGAGCGTCGCGGGCAGGCGGCCCGTGCGGATCGCGTGGATCGCGAAGAGCATCTCGGTCGCGCCCGCCGCGCCGAGGAGGTGGCCCGTGTACCCCTTCGTCGAGCTGACGGGCACGCGCCGCCCGAGGAGCCCCTCGATCGCCAGCGCCTCGGCCGAGTCGTTGAGTGGCGTCGCGGTCCCGTGCGCGTTGACGTGATCGAGCGCCTCGGCCGCGAGCCCCGCCTGCGCGAGCGCCCGCTCCATGGCCTCGCGCGCGCCGCGCCCCGTCGGCTCGGGCGAGCTCATGCGGTAGGCATCGGCCGACTCGCCGACGCCGAGGAGCATCGCGCCCGGCGCGGCCGCCTCGCGCTCGATCAGGAGGAGCGCCGCGCCCTCGCCGATGTTGATCCCGTCGCGCTCGGCGCCGAACGGCCGGCACGGCGTGCTCGAGAGGATCCCGAGGCTGTGGAAGCCCTGGATCGTCATCCGGGTGAGGCTGTCGATCCCGCCGATCAGCACCGCGTCCGCGAGGCCCGCGCGGATCAGGCGCGCGGCCGACGCGGCGACCTTCCCGCTCGAGCTGCACGCGGTGCTCACGACGTACGAGGGCCCCTCGAGGCCCGCGACCGCCGCGAGCAGGTCTCCGAACGCGGCGAAGTTGTGCTGCCGCTCGTAGTCGTAGCCCGGCATCAGCGCGCCGTGGCGGAGCCAGTGATCGAAGGCCTGCTCGGTCTCCTCGAGCCCCCCGGTGCTCGTTCCCAAGACGATCGCGACGCGGTGCGGGCCCCAGCGCTCGACGGCGCGCTCGAGGGCGGCGCGCACCTCGAGGAACGCGAGCCAGCCGATGCGCGCGAGGCGGGTGTCGTACGCCGCGTGCTCCGCGGGGAGCGGCGCGAGCGCGCCGGGCACCGCGCCGACCACGGTCTCCATCGTGGTCGGGAGCGGCGAGGGCCCGAGCCCGCTCCGGCCCTCGTCGAGCGCCGCCAGCACCTCGGCCGTCGACCGACCGAGCGCGTTGACCGCGGACCACGCGGTGATCGGGAGCGGGCGCATGGGCACGAGGGACTCGGCTTAACGCATGCCGCCGGGCGCATCAAGCGCCGGGTTGACGGGTGACTGTAAGGTGGCCTCGAAGGGAGCCTCCGGTGTGCGGCTCCGAGGGGTCCGCTATCGTGTCGAGGTCTTGAAGACGCGCGTTCGCGCGTGCTACAAGGCGCTCGCCCGGGGGCTGGGTCGGCCCGCGGCGCGCTCGATCATCGAGCATGGAGGATGGGATGAATTCCAGGAAGTTGGCTTGTGTATTGATCGCCGGCGCGATGGCGTATGGCTGCGGCGAATCGTCGCCGAGCGGCACGTTCACGTTCCCCGCGCGCGACAACAACTGCGCGGCCGGCGCGGCGACGCCGTGTGCGACGGACACCCCGGCGAACACCGACGAGGCGCGCACCATCGAGCTCCCCGAGGGCTTCGCGGACCGCACGCTCACCTACGTGATCGGCACCGTGGCGCTCCCGGAGGCGACGCCGGATCCGGACGGCGACGGGCCGCAGCGCTCGCAGGCCGCCGGCTTCAACGTCGACGACCTCGACTCGGGCAACGGCTCCGACGCGGTCGACGCCAACTGCGAAGAGTTCAACCAGGACTTCGTCTCGCTCACCGACAGCAGCCACCTCGGCGTCGACAACGCCCTGCAGGGCCTCGTCGGCACGATCGAGGGCCTGCTCGACGCGGCCGACTGCCCCGGGATGATGACCGCGGGCTGCCTCGACGCGACCCTGCAGCGTCAGATCCTCGAGGGTGACCTCATCCTCCTCGTCGAGGTCAGCGGCGTGAACGACTTCACCTACGACTCGAGCGTCACGGTGCAGATGCACCTCGGCGCGGTGCCGGCCATGGGCATGCCGATGGCGGGCCCGAGCGGCGGCCTCGCGGCCGGCCAGAGCTTCGAGAGCACCATGGCCCTCGGCTCGCCGGTCATCGGCGACATCTTCGCCGGCCGGCTGCGCGTCGCGACCCCGCTCCTGCCGCTCACCATCATGGCGGGCGACTTCAACCTGACGCTGATGGTCACCAACGCGCAGGTCCGCTTCAACATCACCGAGGGCGCGATGACGAACGGCTCGATCGGCGGCGTCGTGACCGTCGACGCGATCGTCGAGGCCGCCTCCGCGATCATGCCGGGCATCGAGGACACCGTCCGCTCGGTCGTCGAGAGCGTCGCCGACGTGACCCCGAGCGCCGACCCCGCGGTCTGCGACGCGGTCTCGCTCGGCCTGACGTTCAGCGGCGTCGACGCCGTCGTGCTCTGAGCACGTCGGTTCGGTCGACTCGAAGAGGGGATCGGCGCGAGCCGGTCCCCTCTGCCATTTCTGGGGCCTATTGCCTGTGGCCCGCAGCCCCCGAAATGTAGGCCAAGCTCGCACTTATCTTCGCGGTCGGCCGTCGTGATTGTTGTTCGGTGTGCAGACTTCGTGCACCATTCTCTTCGGAGGTCGTCGACATGGGGCAGCTGGACCCCGCTGGGGGGGCCAACCCACAAAAAGGGGAGCCGCGGGTGATCCCGTTCGGGAAGTACCTGCTCCTCGATCGCATCGCGGTCGGGGGGATGGCCGAGGTCTACACGGCCAAGTCGTTCGGCATCGAGGGCTTCGAGAAGATCATCGCGATCAAGCGGATCCTCCCGACGATGGCCGAGGATCACGACTTCATCTCGATGTTCATCGACGAGGCGAAGATCGCGGGGCACCTCACGCACGCGAACATCGTCCCGATCTACGAGCTCGGGAAGATCGGCGAGTCCCACTACATCGCGATGGAGTACGTCTGGGGGAAGGACCTCCTCCAGATCATGAACCGCTTCCGGCGCATGCGTCGGCACATGCCCCCGGTGATGGCGGCGTGGATCGCCTCGAAGATGCTGGAGGGCCTGGACTACGCGCACCGCAAGCGGGACCGGCACGGGCGCCCGATGGGGATCATCCACCGCGACGTGTCGCCGCAGAACGTCCTCGTCAGCTACGAGGGCCAGATCAAGCTGATCGACTTCGGGATCGCGAAGGCCGCGAGCCGCAACACGAAGACCCAGGCCGGCGTGCTCAAGGGCAAGTTCGGCTACATGAGCCCCGAGCAGGTGCGGGGCCTGCCGATCGATCACCGCTCCGACATCTTCGCGGCGAGCACGTGCCTGCACGAGATGCTCACCGGTGAGCGGCTCTTCGTCGGCGAGAGCGACTTCTCGACCCTCGAGAAGGTGCGCAACGCGGACGTCACTGCGCCCTCGCAGATGGTCGCGGACCTCCCGCCGGACCTCGAGACGATCGTCCTGCGCGGGCTCGCGCGCGAGCCCGAGGAGCGCTGGCAGACCGCCGGCGAGATGAAATAAGAATTGCAGCGCTTCATCGCGCTGCAGCGCCCGCCGTTCGGTACCTCGAAGCTCAACACGTGGATGCGCACCGCGTTCGCGCCCGAGATCGCCAAGGAGAAGGGCCGCCTCGACAGCTTCAACAAGGTCGCGCACCCCGGCCCCGGCGCGATGCCGGCGGCGCCCGGCGTGGCCCCGCGCGTCCCCTCCCTCGGCGCGACCTCGCCGCAGAACCCGACCGCGCGGCGCCCCCCCCCCGCAGCGCCCGCGGGCGGGACCGAGGAGCTCGAGCTCCCCGAGGTCGAGGACGAGATGGCCGGCGAGGCCACGATGATCACCTCCTCGCCCTTCGACATGATGGAGGAGCAGCGCGCGCGGGAGAACGAGGAGCTCACCGAGGAGCCCACGCAGATCTTCTTCACCGCGGACGACATGGAGGAGCTCGAGGAGGTCCGCGGCGGGCCTGCGGCGCCGGCCGGCGGGCTGCGCCCGATGCCCGACGCGGGCGCTGGCAAGGCGCCGCCCGCGGCGACCTTCCCGAAGCCACGCCCGGTCGGCACGCCGCCGACGGTCCAGGTCTCGCCTTCGATCCCCGTCGCGCCGATGCCTCCGCCGCAGGCCCGTCCGCCCGCACCCCAGCAGTCGCCCTTCAAGTCGACGCTCGCGCTCTCGCAGGAGCAGCTGCCGGCCCCTCCGCCGCCGCAGCCGATGCCGATGCCGATGCCGGCGGGCCCCCCCCCTGGGGCCCAGCCCCTCGATCCCTCGGGGTTCGGGGGAGCGGACCCCTTCGCGCCCCCCCCGCCCGCGCAGCGCAACCTCCACACCGTCGAGGTCCGACGCGAGCCCGAGAAGAAGAGCTCGGGGGCGGGTAAGTGGATCGCGCTCCTCGCGGTCGGTGCGCTCCTCGTCGCCGGGCTGAGCGTCGGGGCGGCGTACCTGCTGTTCGGGGGCGAGGAGACGGGCAGCATCTCGATCCGGGTCACCCCGGAGAACGCCGACGCGCGCGTGTTCGTCGACGGCGTACAGCGCGGCCGCGCGCCGCTCCTCCTCGAGCACGTTCCGGCCGGCGACCATCAGATCGAGGTCCGGGCCGAGGGCTACGCGAGCGCGACGCGCACGGTCCCCGTCAGCGGCGGCACGAGCATGCTGGAGATCGCGATCACGCCCGCGACGATCGTGGCGGCCGCGCCGCCGACCACGGTGGCCGCGCCCCCCGTCGCGCCGAGCCCGGCGCCGACGCCCGCGCCCGCGGCGGTCATCGCCCCGGTCGAGCCCGTGGCCCCCGCGCCCGCCCCGCCGCCTGCACCGACTCCCGTCGCGGCCGAGGAGCCCGAGCCCGAGCCCGCCCCGGTGGTGCGGCTCGTCGAGACCCCGCGCACCACGCCGCGCGTGGCGGAGGCCGAGCCCCGACCGCGGCCCACGCGGGCCGAGGAGCCCGCGCCGACGCGCCCGCGTCCCGTGCGCGTCGAGGAGGAGGAGGAGCCGGCGCCCCGTCCGACCCCGACCCCGCGCGGGGGCGGAGGGTTCGGGACCCTCACCATCAACACCGTGCCGTGGGCGCGGGTGTTCATCGACGGCCGCGACACGGGCCGGAACACGCCGGTGAGGGATCTCCGCGTGCCCGCCGGTCAGCACACGATCGGCCTACGGACCAACGACGGGACGATGCACCGCGTGCAGGTGAACGTCCCCGCGGGGGGCACCGAGCGGGTCGTCCGCCAGCTGTGAGCTAGGCCGGGTCCCTGCCCCGCCGCCGCTTCTTCGCGAGAGGCGGCGGGGGCTCCGACGACGGCGCACGCGGCTCCGGCTGCGTGCCGACCTTGAGGCGCCGCGCCACCGCGATCTGCTGCCGGCGCTTGTACGCCTCGTGGCTCGCGTCGCCCATCTCGTTCGACTGCTCGGTGTCGCGGTCGATCACCTGGAACTCGACCTGCCCGAAGATGACCTGCCCGAGGGCCCATCCGGCCGGCGGGGACTGATCCATCACCTCGTCCGGGACGCGGATCGGCATGTCCATCACGAAGTGCACGACGCGGTAGCTCTTCGCGGTGAACTGGTTGTCGATGAACAAGCCTTCTTGCGCCTCGGGATCGTCGGCCATCTGCAAGCGCGGCAGGAGCCTCGCGAGGTGCGGGTGCGACGTGCAGTACTCGCGGAAGGGGAAGAGGGTGTTGGTGCTCTCCCCCGGCACCACGTAGTTGAACGCGAAGAGGTAGCGCAGGAGGTAGTTCATGGTCGGGAAGATGTCCTCCGCCGACCGCGTCACCACGCGGAAGCGCAGCTTGTCGTAGATCTGCGCCGCGTGGGTCTCCTGCTTGCTGAGGAGCTTCGTGTAGAGCGAGTCCTTGTTCTTGCGCCCGCCGATGAACTCGAGGATCGGGAACCCCTGCGCGAGCATGCCGCCGATCACGCGGTAGACCTTCTGCTCGACGAGGTGGAAGAGCTCCTGGTCGGAGATCGGGAGCATGAACAGGAGCTCGCGCGCCTCGAGGTGATGGATGATGTGCATCACCTTCAAGATCGCGCAGGCGCAGAGCTGCCGGTGCCCCTTGCTCGACGCGAGCAGCATCAGCTCGAGCACGTCCTTCTCCGCGACGGGGCGCGGGATCGGGAAGTCGAAGGTCCGCCGCAGGTACGAGATCGCCGCGCTCTTCACGGCCTCGCAGCGCGCGCGATCCGCCGGTCGGTCGGGGTCGAGCTCCTGGGCGCGGAGGAACTCGATCGCCTCGCGCTCGCCGGCGAAGTTGAGCCGGTGCCAGTCGATGACCGAGCCCCCGCGGAGCACGAGGCGGATGCCCTCGAGCTCCGAGACGCTCAGGTCGTCGAGGGTGCGGAATCGGGGAGGCTCGTCGCTCATGCGCGGATCCCCCGTCCGGCCGCGGCGGGGGACTAGCTCGGCCGCCCCGTGGACTGCGTGGAGGTGGAGGCCTCCGCGGACGCGGTCGCAGCGCTGCTGCGCCCGAGGGCGAGGGTCCCGAAGAAGATCCCCACGGTGATGCCGAGCACGAGGAGGTTACCCCAAAACGCTGCGTCGCATCCGGCGAGGACGACGGCCAGGGAGCACGGCGCGAGCAGCGAGAACGTCTTCTGCATGTACTACCTTGTAGGCGGTGTCGCACACCGCGGGCCCAGCGGCCAAGTTTCTATCAGAGCGGGTGCTTGCGATCCAGCGTGCCGGCGCGATGCTACGCTGCGTCGCGCCATGACCGACGAACGCACCGAGCGAATCCCCCTCCTTCCCCTGCGGAATTCGGTGCTGTTCCCGGCTTCCGTGGTGCCCGTGAACGTCGGCCGGCCGCGGTCGGTCCGGCTCATCGAGGAGTCCTTCGGGCGGGACCGGCCGACCATCGGGGTAGTCGCACAGCTCCACGCCGAGACCGAGGATCCGAGCTTCGAGCAGGTCCATCGGCTCGGCACCATCGCGCGGGTGCTCAAGGTGATCCGCCTCAGCAGCGGCAACTACTCGGTCGTGCTCCAGGGCATTTGTCGGATGCACATCGAGCAGACGCACCAGCTCGAGCCGTTCATGCAGGCCACGGTGCGCCGGATCCACGAGCCGCCGGTGAAGGACGTCGAGATCGACGCGCTCGCCGCGCACGTCCGCGAGCGGGCGCGCTCGCTGCTCGAGCTGCTCCCGCACCTCCCACGCGAGGCGAGCGCGGTCCTCGAGAACGTCCAGGACCCGGGCGCGCTCGCGGACCTCGTGTGCTCGAACCTGCCCGTCGGCACCGCGGCCAAGCAGCACGTGCTCGAGCTCCTCGACGTGCGCGCGCGGCTCCGCAAGGTCGGCGAGCTGGTCGGGCGTCAGGCCCAGGTGCACGAGGTCAAGAAGGAGATCTCGACGATGGTGCAGGAGGAGATGTCGCGCTCGCAGCGCGAGTTCCTCCTGCGGCAGCAGATGAAGGCGATCCGACGCGAGCTCGGCGAAGCCGACGAGGACGACGAGATCGACCTCTTGCGCGAGAAGATCGCGCGCGCGGACATGCCCGTCGAGGCGGAGAAGGCCGCCAAGCGCCAGCTCTCGCGGATGCGCGCGATGAACCCGGCGGGCGCCGAGTACCAGGTCGCGCGCACCTACGTGGAGTGGATGGTCGACCTCCCATGGAGCAAGACCACCCCGGTCCGGCTCGACGTCGGCGAGGCGCGGCGCGTGCTCGACGAGGACCACCACGGCCTCGAGGAGATCAAGCGCCGCATCCTCGAGTTCATCGCGGTCCGCAAGCTCAAGAGCAACATCCGCGGGCCGATCCTCTGCTTCGTCGGCCCGCCCGGGGTGGGCAAGACCTCGCTCGCGCGCTCGATCGCGCGGGCCACCGGTCGGAACTTCGTCCGCGTCGCGCTCGGCGGCGTGCAGGACGAGGCGGAGATCCGCGGGCACCGGCGAACCTACGTCGGCGCCTACCCGGGGCGGATCATCTCGGGGCTCAAGCAGGCGGGCGCGAGGAACCCAGTGATGCTCCTCGACGAGGTCGACAAGCTGGGCAACGACTACCGCGGCGATCCCGCGAGCGCGCTGCTCGAGGTCCTCGACCCCGAGCAGAACTTCTCGTTCTCGGATCACTACCTCGAGCTCCCCTACGACCTCTCGAACATCCTCTTCATCGGCACGGCCAACCGGAAGGACACCATCCCGCGGCCGCTCCTCGATCGGATGGAGCTGATCGAGCTCCCCGGCTACACGCGCGACGAGAAGCACGCGATCGCACGGCAGTTCCTCATCCCCAAGCAGCTGAGCGAGCACGGGCTCAGCCCGGAGCGGCTCGACTTCGAGGAGGACGCGGTCGACTTCCTCGTGGAGGGCTACACGCGCGAGGCCGGCGTGCGGAACCTCGAGCGCCAGATCGCCGCCGTCTGCCGCGACGTCGCGGTGCGCATGGCGGAGGGCGAGGACGTCGCGCAGAAGGGGACCCCGGAGTACGTCGAGAAGGTGCTCGGGCCGCCGCGCCACCAGCTCGAGGTCGCCGAGAAGGTCGGCCGCCCCGGCGTCTCGACCGGCGTGGCCTGGACCCCTGGCGGAGGCGAGCTCCTCTTCGTCGAAGCGACGAAGATGCCGGGCACCGGCCACCTGCACCTCACCGGCAACGCGGGCCCGGTGATGAAGGAGTCGGTCTACGCGGCCTTCACGTACATCCGCGCGCGGGCAGAGAAGCTCGGGCTCGATCCCGGCTTCTTCGACAAGCTCGACATCCACGTCCACCTCCCGAACGGCGCGATGCCCAAGGACGGGCCGGCGCAGGGCGTCGCCGTGTTCGTGGCGCTCGCGTCGCTGCTCACGCAGCTCAAGGTGCGGCCCGACGTCGGGATGAGCGGCGAGCTCACGCTCCGCGGCAACGTGCTCGGCGTGAGCGGGATCAAGGAGAAGTGCCTCGCGGCGCACCGCGCGGGGCTCCGCCACGTGCTCCTTCCGTCGCGCAACGCGCCGGACCTCGACGAGCTGCCCGAGCAGCTCAAGAAGGAGCTCACCATCCACCTCGTCTCGCGGCTCGACGAGGTCCTCACCCTCGTCCTCGATCTCCCGCCCGAGCCCGCCGTCGCCGCCGAGTGAGGGACGCGCTCCGGCTGCGCTCGGTCCGGGCCACGCTGATCGTCGCGGGCCTCGCCGCGCTCGCGCTGTGCCTGTCGCCGGTGCTCGGCGCGCCGGGTCCGGAGAGCGCGCTCGTGCTCGGCGTACTGCTGCCCCCGCTCTGCGGCGCGGTGGGCGTCCGGATCGTCGATCGGCAGCGCGGGGTCGCGGTAGGCCTCCTCGTCGCGCGGGCGATGACCGTCGTGGCGCTCGCGCTCGGCGTCGCCGTCGCGCTCTTCGCGCTGAACATGCTGCGGGTCCCGGTCTGCGCGCCGCTCGAGGGGCTCGCCTTCCTCGCGCTCGGGCCGGGCGCGTCGATGCTGCTCGCGGCGACCACCGGCGTCTTCATCGGCGCGCTCGTCCCCCGCGTCCGCGTGGCGACGACGATCGCGGTGCTCGTCCCGGTCGCGTTCGACCTCGCGGAGGTCTGGGGCTTCTACGCGACGCCCGCGATCTACGCCTTCGGGCACTTCGGGGGCTACTTCCCGGGCACCCTCTACGACCCGGACGTCACGATCGGGGCCGCCTACGTGAGCTACCGCGTGCTGAGCGCGCTCTGGTGGGGCGCGATGGTGAGCGGCCTCGCCGGCGCGTGGGACCCCGTTCTCCGGCGGACGACCGCGCTGCGCGCGCGCGAGCGATGGCAACTCCTCTTGCTGTGTGCGGTCCTCGTCGTCGCGGGCCTCGGTCTCGAGGGCGAGGGGCATCGCCTCGGCCACTTCAGCACCGCCGACACGATCGCCGAGGCGCTCGGCGGCCGGATCGAGGGGGAGCGCTGCGTGGTGATCTACCCGCGCGAGACGGTGCAGAGCGAGGCGCGCCGGCTCGCCGACGACTGCGACTTCCGGGTGCGGCGCGTCGAGGAGGTGCTCGGCGTGCGGCAGCCGGTCCCCGTGACCGCCTTCTTCTTCCGCACGACCGAGGAGAAGCGCGCGCTGATGGGCGCCTCGAACACCTACGTGGCCAAGCCGTGGCGCAACGAGGTGTACCTGCAGGTCGACGAGTGGCCGCACCCCGTGCTCTTCCACGAGATCGTCCACGTCGTCGCGGGCAACGTGGGGATCGGCCCCTTCCGCGTGGCGGGGCCCGCGGGCGGGGTGCTCGCCTCGCCGGGGATCATCGAGGGCGTCGCGGTCGCGGTAGCGTGGGACGAGCGCGAGGGGCTGACCCCGCACCAGTGGGCGCGCGCGATGCTCGAGCTCGAGCTCATGCCCCCGCTGCGCTCGATCGAGGGATTGCAATTCTTGTTGCATGCCGCGGGGACCGCCTACGTGGCGAGCGGCTCGTTCGTGCGCTGGCTGCTCGAGACCGAGGGCGCGGTCGCGGTGCGGCGGCTCTACCTGCGCGGGGACTTCGACGCCGCGCTCGGCCGGCCGCTCGAGGAGGCCGAGGCGGAGTGGCACGCGTTCCTGCGGCGCGAGGTGGAGCTCCCCGCCGAGGCCCTCGCGCTCGCGCGGCTGCGCTTCGAGCGGCCGGGGATCTTCGGCTCGATCTGCCCGCACGCGATCGCCAACCTGCGCGCCGAGCTGGCCGCGTATCTGGCGGCCGGCGACGACTCCGCGGCCGTGGAGCGCTGCCGCGAGGTGCTCGCGATGGACGCGGGCCAGGCCGGCACGCGCGCGGTGCTCTC
>JAYRVK010000948.1:0-1521 GCA_041918555.1 Sandaracinaceae bacterium | reverse complement strand
CGTCGGCGACCGGCGCGACGCGGCCCTCGAAGACCGCGACGCCGTCGGCGTCGGTCGTGGCGGTGAGCGTCCCGCCGAGCCGCGGCACCTCGAGCGCGACGGGCCCACGATGCGGCGCGCCGTCGGGCCGGACGACGCGCACGAACACACGTCCGTCGAGCCCCGGCGCGAGCGCGCCGCCGTCGACCGCCCACTCGACCAGCGCCGGCACCCGCGCGACGCGCACCGAGGCGGCGGTCGACACCGCGCCGGCCGCGGGATCCGTGACCACGAGCGTCCGCTCCATCGTGCGCCAGGGCTCCGTGAGCGTCGCCGACGCAGCCCACGGGAGCCGCGCTCGGCCGTCGGCGTCCGTCGACGCACGGCCCCGCTCCTGCTCCTCCGCGGACGCGTCCGCCCACGCGACGCGCGCGCCTCGCACCGGCTCGCCGTCCAGCCCGCGCACGTGCACCTCGACGTCGAACCGCGCGCCCGGCGCCACGAGCGCGGGCGCGTCCACCTCGACCCAGCGCGCCGGCCGAGGAAGCTCGCCGATCCGGACCGACGCCGAGGCCGACCCGTGCTCGCTCTCGGCGATCACCCGGAGCTGCTCGGACGCAGCCCCGGGGAGTGTCAGCCCGCTCGCGAAGAACACGCCGCGCGCGTCGGTCACGAGCTCGACGGGCGCGCCGAGCGGGCTCGCGTCGGCGACGCGCAGCGCCACCTCCTCGCCCGCGACCGGGAGGCCGGTCGCCGCCGAGCGGACCCGACCGATCGCCGCGATCGCGGCGCCCGGCGGGGCGTGATCGCGATCGAGGTACAGCTCGACGACGTGGCGCGGCTCGAGCTGCAGCCCGACCGAGAACACCCGACGCACGTTTCGCGGCGAGAGCGCCTCGACGCGCAGCGACGGCGGGCTGTCGAGGTCGTCGGGGAAGGGGACCTCGATCGCCGCGTGACCGCCCGCGTCGGTCCGCACGACCGCGACCGGCTCACCGCGCGCGAACGAGGCGAGCACACGCAGCGTCGCGTCGTGGGCGGGGCGCAGGTCGCGCCGGTTCACGACCTCGTAGAGGGTGACGAACCAGCGGAGCCGCCCGCCGGGCGGCGCGCGCAGCGCGCCCTCGATCCCCATCTCGAGCCCGGTGACCTCCCCCGCGGCGACGCGCCGGCGCGCGGGCGCGCCCTGCGCGACGGCCGTCGACGCGAAGAGAATCGAGCAAACCAAGTAGACGACGGACTTCACCGCGACACCTCCCGGAGCTCGACCGTGCGGGGGGGGAGCACGCTCACGGCGTCGGGCCGGTCCTCCGCCCTCCCGCTCGCGCCGAGGCCCGCCAGATCGCCGGCCACGCTCCACCGTAGGGGGAGCGGGACGCGACGTTCCTGACCCGGCAGGAGCATCGGCAACGTGAGGACGAGCACGTCGTCGACGCGCTGCACCTCGACCCCGACCGCGCGGTGGGCGTGGAAGGAGAGCTCGGCGCCGGTCGGGAGCTGCACCTCGACGACGGGGCGGCGGATCGTCCGCGGCGCGCGGTT
>JAYRVK010000947.1:0-10220 GCA_041918555.1 Sandaracinaceae bacterium | reverse complement strand
GGGGTGCTCGATCGCGGTCTGCGCGTAGCCGAGGACGGCCATCATCCGCGTCGCGAAGAGCCACTCGCCGTCGTAGCGGCTCGAGCCGGTGTCGAAGTCCTCGCGCGAGAGGTCCGCCTCGATCCAGCGGTCCATCCCGCGCGCGAGCTCGCGCTGCGCGTCGAGCTCTCCGTCGTAGAGCGCGCCCGCGGGGTGCGCGCACGCGAGCGCGAGCGCGCGGAGCGCGGCCACGAAGGCCACGACGCCGCAGATCCCGGGGAGCGCCTTCTTCACGCCACAGTCTACGGGCCGCATGCGCGCGCCATTCCGAGGCGCGCGGCCAGCGGTCCGTTCGCGCGGGTGAGCCGTCGCGGCCCGGGCGCGGTATGTTCGGCGGCACGATGCGTCGGGTGTTGCGCGAGGTACGGCAGGGCGTCGGCAGCAAGCTCGCGGAGGGCTTCTTCGCGGGGGCCTCGCGGCTCGGCAAGCTCCACCCGAACGCGAAGCCCGAGAAGCACGGGGTCCAGGTCCTGCGCGACATCCCGTACGCGAGCGGCGCGCGCGAGGAGCACCACCTCGACGTGTACCGTCCGCTCGACCTCACCGGGCCCGCGCCGTGCGTGCTCTACATCCACGGGGGCGGCTTCCGGATCTTGTCGAAGGACACCCACTGGATCATGGGCCTCGCGTTCGCGAGCCGCGGCTACGTGGTCTTCAACATCGGCTACCGGCTCGCGCCCAAGCACCGCTTCCCGGCGGCGGTCGAGGACGTGGCCCAGGCGTACCTCTGGATGATCGAGCACGCGGCCGAGTACGGCGCGGACCTCGATCGACTCGTGATCGCGGGCGAGTCGGCGGGCGCGAACCTCGCGGCGGGGCTCACGCTCTCTACCGTGTACGAGCGGCCCGAGCCCTACGCGAAGGCGGTCTTCGACGCGGGCGTGGTGCCGCGCGCGGCGATCCCCGCGTGCGGCGTGTTCCAGGTCAGCGACATGGAGCGCTATCGACGGCGCAAGCCTCGTTTCCCGACCTTCCTGATGGACCGCCTCCGCGAGGTGGAGGTCGGCTACCTCGGCGACGCGCCGGATCGGTACGGGGACGCGCTCGATCTCGCCGACGTGGTGAGCTGGCTCGAGCGCGGCGAGGCGCCGGCGCGACCGTTGCCGCCGTTCTTCCTGCCGGTCGGGACCAAGGACCCGATCCTCGACGACACGCGCCGGCTCGACCGGGCGCTCCGCGCGCTCGGCGCGACGTCCGAGGCCGCGTACTACCCCGGCGACATCCACGCGTTCCACGCGTTCGTGTTCCTCGAGAGCGCGCGGCGCTGCTGGAGAGATCAATTCGCCTTCCTCGCGCGCCACGTGTGAGGCGCGCCGAGGCGTCGATCGGTCAGCCGCGGAAGGTGACGTTGACGGTGGCGCCGTTGCGCGGGCCGGCGGTGCCGACGCGGCGGCCGACGAGCGCGCCCGAGATGCAGCGCGAGAGGAACGCGTTGCCGGTGCTGTCGTTCACCACGCGCGAGGTGGTGATGCGGCCGTCGTGCGCGACGCTGACCTGCACGGTGACCTGACCGTGGGCCTGGGTCTGGACGAAGCACTGCTGCGCGGCCCCGCGCACCTCGCGCTGCAGGCGCTGCTCGTACGTCCCGCGCGGGCGATCGGGGTTGGGCGTCGGCGCCACCGTCGGGTCGCTCGGCGGCGGGGTCGGCGCGACGGGCGGCGGCGTCGGCTCGACGGCGGCGACGGGCGGATCGGGCCCGCGCTCGGGGAGCGTGGGCTCGGGCGGCGGGGGCTCGACCGCCGCGACGGGGGGGGGATCCTCGCCCGTGGGCGGCGCGGCTTCCGGCGCGGCCTCCTGCGCGCCCGCGACCGCGTCGTTCGCGGTCTGCGTGGCCTCCTGCGCCTGCTCCTGCGCGGCTTCCGTCGCCTCCTCTGCCTGCTCTTGCGCGGCCTCGACCGCGTCGCTCGCGTCGGCCACCGCGTCGTCGGCCGTCTCTTCGGCCTCCTGCGCGGGGAGCCACCAGAGGAAGTACGCGGCCGCGGCGCCGCCGCCGCCCGCGAAGATCACGAACACGAGGAAGAGCCCGACGATCATGCCGAGCCCGCCGCCCTTCTTCTTGGCCGGCATCGCCGGAGGCGCGACGCTCGCGGGGCCGGGCGAGCTCGCGGGATAGGCGCCTTGCGAGGGCGCGGAGAAGCCGGGCTGCGACGGGGCGTTCTGCTGGGGCGAGGGGAGGTAGCCGGGCTGCGACGGCGACGCGTACCCCGGCTGCGACGCCACGCCCGGGTAGCCGCCGTGCGAGGGGGCCCCGAACCCGGGCTGGCTGCCCGAGGCGAAGCTCGGCGGCGGCTGCGACGGATACGGCGGCGGCGGGGTCGACGCCGGCGCGGGGGTCTGCGGGTAGGCGGCGGTCGGCGGGAAGCCCATCGGCGTGTGGACGGGCGAGATCGACAGCGGGGCCGCGCAGCGCTCGCAAGAGACCGCGTGAGGGGCGTTCGCGTAGCCGCATCGGCCGCAGATCATGGGCGGAGCATAACCGGCCCTTGCGGCGGCGCGAATTTCCCCCACATCTCGGCCCAGATGCCGAGCTCCCTCTACGACTTCGAGGTCGAGACCCTCGACGGCCGCCCGACGACGCTCGCGGAGCACCGCGGCAAGGTCCTCTTGATCGTCAACACCGCGAGCGCGTGCGGCTACACCCCGCAATTCGCGGGGCTCGAGGCGCTGTACGAGAAGCACAAGGACGCGGGCCTCGTGGTGCTCGGGTTCCCGTGCAACCAGTTCGGCTTCCAGGAGCCCGGCGACGCCGCGCAGATCGGCGCGTTCTGCCAGAAGAACTACGGCGTGACCTTCCCGATGCACGCGAAGGTCGACGTGAACGGGCGCAAGGCGCACCCGCTGTGGAAGTGGCTCGAGAAGCAGAAGCGCGGCGTGCTCGGCAGCTCGCGCATCAAGTGGAACTTCACCAAGTTCCTCGTCGACCGCGAGGGCCGCGTCGTGGAGCGCTACGCCCCGCGCGTCGCGCCCGAGGAGCTCGAGGAGGACCTGGTCAAGTTGCTTTGAGCGTGTCGCGCACGAAGCGGGCGCGGTAGGGCGCGAAGCGCGCTCGCAGCTCGCCGGGGTCGAGGCCGAAGTCCTCGAGCGCGTAGCGGTGGACGCCGTGCTGGTGCTGCGGGTGCGAGGCGAGGGTGCGCCGCATGCGGCGCTCCGCCTCGGGCGTGAGCGCCTCGCCGCAGGCTGCGTAGATCTTCCTCACCTCGGCGATCGGATCGCGGCAGAGGTCCGCGTAGTCGACGTCGATGAAGGCGTGCTCGCGACCGGCCGCGCGCGCGGCGAGCGCGCGCTCCACCATGCGCGCGACCTTGCGGCCCCAGTCGCGGCCGACCTCGCGCGGGTCGACCGCGTCGCTGAACACGCCGCGCCCGTGCGCGACCATCGAGCAGAACGACGCCACCGTCACGAGCGGGTCGCGGTGCGTCCAGATCACGCGCGCGCCCTCGAACACGTCCAGCAAGACCTCGATCCACTCGAGGTGGTGCGGTGTCTTGAGCACCCAGCGCTTGCCCGCGCCGCGCTGCGCGGAGAGCACTTGCAGGAGCAACTTCTCGTGCTCGTACGCAGGGCGCTGGTCCACCGTCTCGAGCCAGCGCGCGTAGGTCGGAACGCGCAGCGTGGCCTCCGGCACGGTGCTCCGGAACGCCTGGTCGAGGAGCAAGACGTCTTCCTCGGGACCGTAGGCCTGCACCGGGTGCACGGCGAAGAAGTCGGGCGCGAGGTAGCCGAGCGCGCGCTCCGCGGTCACCGCGGCGGCGATCCGCGCGTCGGCCCCGAGCAGCGTCCGCCGGCGCGAGGGCGCGGGGTGCAGCGCCTCCCACGACGCGAGCCAGCGGTGGTCCGGATCGCTCGCGAGCAGGCGCTGGAGCAGCGTCGTCCCCGTGCGCTGGAGCCCCGTGATCACCCACGGCGGCCGGAGCGGCATCGCGCGCACCGACGCGTCGGCGGCCGCGATCGCGGTCAGCCGGTTCGCGAGCACCCCGACGAGCCGCTCGCGCGTCACGAGGTGCCCGATCGGGCTGAGCCGCGCCTCGCGCGCGATCGAGTCGAGGAGCACGTCGAGCGGCTCGAGGAAGTCGTCTCTCCCGAAGTCCGCGAGCCCGGTGCGCGCGCGCGCCGCGTCGAGGAGCGCGTCGCGCTCGAGCCGGCCGAGCTTCGGGAGCACGCGGTTCGCGATCGCGATCGCGCGCGGGCGATAGGGACGCGCGTAGTCGCGCGAGGTCTCTCGCGTCACGGGAGCGCCGCGACGTCGGCGAGCCGGACCACGCGCGTCGCGGGGCGCGGATGCGTCTCTGCGCGGACCCAGCGGAAGCACATCGTCCCGCGCGCGTGGCCGACCGTCTGGATCCAGTTCGGCACGCCCGGGTCCTCGTGTGCGACGACGATGCGCACCGCGCCGTCGGGCCGGTAGGCGGCGGTCTTCGAGTTCACGTGGACGCGGAAGTAGCGGTAGTCGAGCGACTCCATCCAGTGGTTGTTGAGCTGGAAGTTCCAGTGATCGCAGGGTGGCGGCGTCGCGTCGATCACCAGCGCCTCGTCCGGGCCGAGCCTCCAGTAGGAGTGGTAGTAGACGATGTTCGGATCGCCCCCGGCCATGCGCGCGCGGTCGCGATCGAACTCGGGCAGCTCGTTGACGTGCGCCTCGAAGCCCTTGGCCCACGACGCGAACATCGCGGCCGCGAAGTACACGAGGTTCCCCGACTGGGTGAGCCCCTCGTCGATGAGCTTCGCGGTCGTCGGCGGCGGCGCGCGCACGCCGCCGACCGGCTCGACGTGGATCTCGGCGAGCGTCTCGGTCGTGGGATCGAGCCGCGTCTGGCGCACGATCAGCGTGCCGGTGTCGGGCTTCATCGGGAGCCAGTTCGCCGCGCCCTCGGGCTCCTCGACGGACACGGTGATCTCGAAGCTGCCGTCGTCCGCGATCGCCATCTGCGAGGCGTCGAGCGAGCCGCTCGGAGGCATCCCGGCGCCCTTGCCGTAGTGCCCGATCATGGTGCTGAAGCTCAGGTAGTGGACCGTCCCGCGGTTCCCGAAGATGCGGTAGCGGTGCGCCCCCGAGATCGCCGCGTTCTGGTAGTGGTTGTCCGGGTTGTCGGCGCCCATCTTCGCCGTCTCGTGCACGACGCGTTGCAGGACGGGCGCGAGCGGATCGGCGTGCTCGACGAACGTCTGGAGCGCCGCGCGCGTGATGCGGCTCAGGTACCGGAACCCCTCCGCGCGATCGAACGCGTCCTCGGGCCCGCTCATCACGACCTTGCCCGCCTCGCGCAGCCGGTCGCAGAAGTCGTCCCAGGTCTTGCCCGTCAGGATCCGCGTCTCGCCCCGGTCCGTCATCGCGGCCACCTCGCTCCGAACAGCGCCTGCGTCGCGTCGTAGAGCCGCCGCGCCACCGCCGGGTCGCTCGCGAGCTCGCTCGGCGGCTTGTCGATCCAGCGGTGGTAGTAGCGCCCGGTCTGGCCCTCGAGCGCAGATGCGCAAGCCAAGTAGACGACGGGCTCGGCCGCGAGATCGGGCGGCGCGAAGAACGTCCTCATCGTCGGCGAGAGGAGCGCGTTGGCCCACGCGGGCGCCTCGCGCGCGATGCTCGAGTCGACGGGGCCGGGGCAGATCGTGTGGACGGCGATCCGCGGGCCGAGCCGCCGCGCCGCCTCCTGCGCCCACGTGACGAGGAGCGCCTTGCTGTACCCGTAGCGCTTCATCACGCCGCTCATCGGGTAGTCGTCGGCGACGCCGAGCCCGTCGAGGTCGAGGTGCTCGGCCGAGCGGTGGCTCTCCGACGCGACGACCACGACGCGCCCGCGGGCCAGCTTGTCCGTCGCGCGCAGCCGCTCGATCAGGTAGGCGCTCGCGAGGTAGTTCACCCCGATCATCACGTCGAAGCCCTGCGCGGTCGGCCGCGCGCGGGCGGGCACGATCCCCGCGCAGAGCACCACGGTCGCGAGCGGCGCCTCGATCGCGTCGACGAGCGCGTCGATCGACGCGAGGTCGGCGAGATCCACGGGCCGATCGAGCGCGCGCCCTCCGCGCGCCGTGATCTGCTCCACGATCGGCGCGGCCGAGCTCCGCGCCGCGCAGATCACGCGCGCCCCGCGCGCCGCGAGCTTCTCGGCGATCGGTCGCCCGAGCCCTCCGGTCGCGCCGGTGACGAGCGCGTCGGTCCCATCGAGCCGATCGCCCGGATCGAGCGCGAGCGGCCGGTTGGGCCGCGCGACGCGATCGCGCACGGCGACGAGGGTAGCGGTGACCGCGCTCCGGTACTTCACGCGCCGAGCATAGACGGGGGACGGTTCGAACTTTCGCAACTTTCGCCGCGGAAAGTTGCGAAAGTTCGGACCGTCCCCTCGGCTCGTCGCTCAGTTACCGCCGAAGGGGTTGCGGAGGTCCTCGCGGCTCGGGCCGTTCGGATCGCGCGGGGGCGTCGTGTCGCGCGGGGGGGTCGTGTCGCGCGGGGGATGGATCAGCGGGTCGGCCGGCGGGTTCGGGTTCACGGTGATCGTGGTCCCGCGGCGGCCGGTGCTCGTGCCGCCGCGCCGGTCCATCGTCAGGAGCACCTCGGGCTGCGTCATCGCGCCGACGGTGAAGGTGCGCTCCGCGTAGTTCGAGAGGTGGATGCGGTACTCGATCGCGGGCTCCCCTCTCGCCGGCTTGATGATCGTGACGGGCGTGTTGCCGACGAGGGAGCCGTCCGGGCCGAACACCTCGGCGCCCGGGGGCACGGTGTTCAGCACGACCGCGGTCGTGTCGGGGCTGTTGCCCAGATCCGGCTGCGGATCCGCCGGCGGCTCGGGCGTGGGGTCGGCCGCGCCCACGTTCTCGGGCTCGGGCTCGGGCTCCGTCGGCGGATCCGGGATCGGATCGCTCGCCTCGTCGGGCCCGCCCGCGACGGGCCCGGGCTCGACCGGCTCGTCGTGCGGCATCACGAAGTACGTCACGCCGAAGGCGCCCGCCGCGAGGATCGGGATCGCGATCAGCCCGATCATCAAGAGCGAGGGGCCCTTCTTCTCGACCGGCGGGACCGTCTCCACCGGGGCCTTGGCGATGCTCGGCGGCTCGCCGGGGACCACGCTCGCCTCGCGCTCGAACGGCTCCTCCGGCTTGGGCGGGAGGCTCCGGTCGATCTCGGACATCACCGCGTCGGGCGTGCCGCCCTTCGCGAGCGCGTCGAGGTCGGCCTTGAGCTCCGCCATCGTCTGGTAGCGAGAACTCGGCTTCTTCGCGAGGCACTTGAGGATGATCGCCTCGAGCCCCGGCGGCACGTTGACCGGCGGCGGGAGCTGGCGCGGCGGGATCGGCTGCTCGTAGACGTGCTTGGTGAGCAGGCCCATGAGGTTGTCCGCATCGAAGGGGACGCGGCCGCAGGCCATCTCGTAGAGCATCACGCCGAGCGCGTAGATGTCGGTCCGGTGATCGACCTCGTGCCCCGCGCACTGCTCGGGCGACATGTAGTGCGGCGTGCCGAAGACCTGCCCCGCCTGCGTGAGCTTCGCGGTGTCGCTCGAGCCCGCGACCTTCGCGATGCCGAAGTCGAGGACCTTCACGAACTCCTTGTCGCCGCCGTGCTTGACGAGGTGGACGTTGTCCGGCTTGAGGTCGCGGTGGACGATCTGGCGCGCGTGCGCGGCCCCGAGCGCCTCCGCGAGCTGCGAGCCGATCTTCAAGAGGCGCTGCGTCTCGAGCGGCGTGCCGGTGAGGATCTTGGAGAGCGACGGACCGTCGAGCATCTCCATGACGAAGTAGGTCGAGCCGTCCTCGAGCGAGCCGAAGTCCGACACGTCGCAGATGTGCGGGCTCCCGATCGCGCTCGCGGCGCGCGCCTCGCGCTTGAAGCGCGCGATGATCTTCTCGTCGCGCGAGACGTCGGGCTTGAGGACCTTGATCGCGACGGGCTTCTCGAGCGCCTCGTGCACGGCGAAGTACACGACGCCCATGCCGCCCTGACCGACGAGCTTCTTGACGACGTAGCGGTTGTCGATCTTCGTGCCGATGCGGGGGTCCGCGGGACCGCCGGTGTCCGGCTCGACGATGGTCAGGTTGGGCTCGGAAGACATCGAGTTGCGCCGCAGCTAGGGAGTGCCCGGGGGGCGCACCCGGGACGTGGAACCACCCTGGGGCGCAGACCTTTGCTCCGGACTACTTTGGCGGGCTGCCGCCGAGACTTCAAGAAGTCTCTCCGGCCAGCCGATCGAGGTCCGCGCGCAGCTCCTCCATGCACCGCGCGACCTCGCCGACGCGTTCCTCGTCGAGCTCGGGCACGTGCGTGACGAGGCTCTCGAGGCGATCCGCGGTCGAGCGCACGCGCCCCAGGATCTCGCGGCGCTGCTCGTCGTCGGACTTGGGATGCAGCACCTCGTGGAAGCGGCGGCGCAGCGCGGGGGCGCCCGCGAGGTCCTCGAAGATCGCGGTCTTGAGCTCCTCGACGACCTCGTCGCCCGGCGGCTCGGGCACCGGATCGCCCTCGCGCCGCGGCCGCGGGTCGACCGCGCGCGCGAAGTAGTCGACGGCCTCCATCGTCGGCAGCTCCTGCGCGACGCCGTCCCACTCGAGCACGTGGGGCGCGTGCCGCTCCATCGCCGAGAAGCTCGTGGTGAGCTTGTCGACCGTGCTGCGCTTGATGTTGAGCTCCTCGAGCGCGTACCCGTGCAGCGTCTCGAAGCCCCACTTCTGGTAGAGCCCCTCGCTGCGCACGGTGACGAGCGCCTCGGCCATGTCCACCCACGAGCGCTTGAACGCGCGCGCCCGGGCGACGACCTGCATGCGGAACGCTTCCTTCGACACGGCGCGATGATAGAAGAGCGGAGCCTCATGCGCTTCCTCCATCCCGACCGCGACGAGCTCCTCGAGCTCGCTCTCGAGGACGTGTTCCTCGTCCCTCAGCTCTTCGAAGGCCTCTCGCGCCTCGAGGTCGACCTCGCGCCGAGCGACTTCGCGGGCGGGAGCCATCCGGTCGTCACCGCGAACATGAACGCGGTGACGGGCCGCCGGATGGCCGAGACCGTGGCGCGCTTCGGCGGGCTCGGCGTGCTCCCGCAGGACATGAGCCTCGAGACCGTCGAGCGCATCGTCGGGCAGATCCGCGCCGCGGACCCGCGCTACGACACGCCGCTCTTCGTCTCGCCCGACGCGACGCTGCGCGACGTGGAGGGGTTCATGCGCAAGCGCGCCCACCACATGGTCGTGGTCGTCGACGACGAGCGGCGGCCGATCGGCGTGGTCACGCCCGCGGATCTGCGCGATCGGGATCAGTACTCGCCCGTGCGGCACTTCATGCAGACCGAGGTCGTCACGATCCCGGTCGGGACCGAGAACCGCGAGGGCTTCCTGCGGATGGAGCGCATGCGCCTCAAGGCGGTCCCCGTGCTCGACGCCGACGGCCGGCTCCAAGGGATCCTCACCCGCGACGACGCGGTGCGCCTCGAGCTGCTGCGCGCGAGCACGAACGCCAACGGCGCGCTCATGGTCGCGGCGGCGGTCGGGATCTCGAGCGAGGCGAAGCAGCGCGCCGCGGCCCTCGCGGAGATCGGCGTGGACGTGCTCGTGCTCGACACGGCGCACGGCCACCAGCGCCGCATGCTCGAGGCGATCCGCGCGGTGCGCGCCGTCGCGCCGAGCCTCCCGCTCGTCGCGGGGAACGTCTGCACCGCGGAGGGCACGCGCGCGCTGATCGAGGCGGGCGCCGACGTGGTGAAGGTCAACGTCGGCCCGGGCGCGATGTGCACCACGCGCATGCAGACCGGCGTGGGGCGGCCCACGTTCAGCGCGGTGCGCGCGTGCGCGGCCGAGGCGCGGCGGCTCGGCAAGCACGCGTGGGCCGACGGCGGCGTGAAGCACCCGCGCGACGTCGCGCTCTACGTCGCGGCGGGCGCCTCGCGCGTGATGATCGGGACGATGCTCGCGGGCACCTTCGAGTCCCCGGGCGACGTGAAGCTCGACGCCGAGGGCCGCATCTACAAGCAGAACTACGGGATGGCCTCGGCGCGCGCGGTCGCCGACCGCACCGCGGGGCTCGACGCGTTCGAGCGCGCGAAGAAGGCCTTCTTCCGCGAGGGCATCTCCACGTCGCGGATCTACATCCAGCCCGGGCGCGAATCGGTCGGCGCAATTCTCGTGGACATCATCACGGGCTTGCAGTCGGCGCTCACCTACGTCGGCGCGAAGAACCTCGAGGAGCTCCACGCGCGCGCGGTCGT
>JAYRVK010000946.1:0-9801 GCA_041918555.1 Sandaracinaceae bacterium | reverse complement strand
GGGGGCCCCCCCCCGGGGGGGTGGGCTCCCCCCCCGCCCCCCTGGCCATACTCTGGGGGGGGGGGGCGGGGGGCGGGCCTGGGGGGGTGTGGGGGGAGGGGGCGCGCAGCCCCCTCGGCAACTCAGTCGAGCTGGTGGAAGAGCCGCTCGTACAGATACGCCGCGCGCTCCCACCCGTGGTCCGAGCGCAGGGCGCGCGCGCGCGCGCGCTCGAAGGTGGTGCGGCTCGCGTACGCGGCGATGGCGCGCTGGATCGTCGCGAGGACGCCCTCGTCGCTCGCCTCGTCGTAGGTGAAGCCCGTGCCCGCCGTGAGCTTCGCGTCGCAGTCCACCACGGTGTCCGCGAGCGCGCCGGCGCGGAGGCCGATCGGGAGCGCGCCGTAGCGGTGCGCGCGCAGCTGCGTCGCCCCGCCCGGCGGCTGCGACGGCGGCACCACCACCACGTCCGCCGCCGACAGCGCACGGTGCACCGCGACGGTGTCCGCGGTCGGCCGCACGTGCAGCCGATCCGGCCAGCGCTTCGCGTGCTCGAGCAGCACCGTCGCGAGCGCGTCGTCGGGCGCGCCGCCCTCGCCGACCACCGCGATCTGCACGTCGTTGCGCATCACGCGCCCGAGGATCCGCGCGAGCACGTCGAGCCCCGCGTCCGGCGTCAGCGGCCCGAGCACCACCGCGAGCGCCACGTCGTCGCGCACCGGGAACCCGAGCTCCTTCTGCAGCGCCGCCTTGCAGCGCCGCTTGCCCGAGAGATCCATCGGGTCGTAGCGCGACACGAGGTGCGGATCGGTCGCCGGGTTCCACACCGCGGTGTCGATCCCGCCCGCGATCCCGCAGAGGTCCTTGCCCCGCGCGCGGAACACCCCCTCGAGCCCGTTCGCGAACTGCACCACCTCGTTCGCGTAGCTCGGCGCCACGGTGGTCACCCGATCCGCCGCCACGAGCCCGCCCTTGAGGAAGCACACCTTCCCGTAGAACTCGAGCCGCTCCACATCGTAGAGAGACGCCGGCAGCCCGAGCTCCGCGAGCAGCGAGCGATCGAAGCGCCCCTGCCGCCGCACGTCCGAGACCGCGAGCACGCTCGGCGTCTCCACCTCGCCGAGCGAGATCAGGAGCGGCACGAGCGCCGTCTGCCAGTCGACGCAGATCACGCGATCGTACTTGGGCTCCGCGCCCGCGAGCACCGCGTGCGCGGCCTTCGCGAAGGCCCCGAAGAGCAGCCCCGAGGACGCGTCCGCGTCGGAGAGCGGCACCTCGGTGATCGGACCGAGCAGCTGCTCGTGCCCGAGGAACTGCAGGTCCACGCCGGCCGGCGTCCGCGCGTCGTACACGGTGAACTGCGACGGCCCGTCGCCGAGGGTCACCTCGACCTTGCGCAGCCGCCGCCCGAGCGAGTGCTTGAGCGGATCGATGAACCCGTAGAGCGGCGAGAGCACCGTCACGTCGTGCCCCAGCCCGCGCAGGGCCTTGGGCAGCGCCCAGCACGCGTCGCCCATCGGGGTGACGCCGCTGTAGGGGGTGAGCTCTGGGGTGACGAAGAGGACGCGCATGGGAGGGACGCGACGATAGACGGCCCCGGCCCGGCGCGCCAGGCGGCGCGCGCTGCTAGGATTCCGGCGCGATGGGTCGCAAGGAGCTCACCTGGATCGGGATCGCCGTCGGCGTCCTCGCCGCGGTCGCTGGCCTCTACTACGTGACGCGCGACCCCGGCCCCGAGGCGCTCGACCCCGTCGAGGTCGAGGCCCGCGAGGAGGAAGAGCGCCAGGAGCTCGAGGAGCAGTGGACCGCGCTCCAGGCCGAGAGCCGCACCCTGATCCCGCCCGCCTTCGAGGGCGTCGAGCTCGGCCTCTTGCGCGCGCGTGTCCAGGAGCTGCGCCCCAACATGCGCGCGAACCCCGACACCATGACCAACGCCGACTCGCCCGGCCTCACCTTCCTCGAAGAGGACCTCCCGAACGGCGCCCGCGCGATCTACGGCTTCGAGGTCGAGAGCCAGCGCCTCCAGCGCCTCCAGGTCTTGAGCCTGCTCCCCGCGGTCGAGCACATCGGCCCGCACCTCGCCGCGATGAACGAGACCTACGGCGCCCCGACCGGCATCTGGCAGTGCCCCAACACCGGCGGCGTCCCCACGCGCCGCTTCACCTGGCGCCACGGCCGCACCACGGTGATGGACATCTTCCTCGTCTACGGCGGCCGCGTCTCGGTGACCCTCTACATCGCCCCCAGCGCAGTCGCGTTCGCCTCGCTCCGCCGCAGCAACTGCCGCCCCGTCGAGAGCCGCGACGAGGCCGCCAACTTCCCCGTCACCACCCCCGAGCAGATGCAGGCCAGCGAGAGCCAGTGATCGCGTAGCATCGCTCTCGTATGAGGCCGACCCCGCAAGTATTCTTGCTCGCTCTGAGTCTCGCCGCCTGCGGCGAAGATCCCCCCGCGCCCGCCACCCCGCCTCCGCCCGCCGACCCGGGCCCGTCGCTCGACGACCTCGAGAACGAGGTCGCGAACGCGTACCCGAACGAAGCGTGCGCCCGCGTCATCGTCGTCGCCTGGCAGGGCGCCACCGCGGCCGCGCCCACGGTCACCCGCAGCGAAGACGAAGCGCGCGCCCGCGCCGAAGAGCTCCGCGCCCGCGTCGCCGGCGGCGCGAGCCTCGCCGACCTCGCCCGCAGCGACAGCGACGCCGCCTCGAGCGGCCCGCGCGGCGGCCTCCTCGGCACGTACACCCGCGACGGCTTCCCCGAGATCCACGCCCCGATCCGCGACGCCGTCTTCGCCCTCGACGTCGGCGCCCTGAGCGACGTGATCCGCGCCCCCTACGGCTACGTCGTCGCGGAGCGCTGCCCCGTCGAGAAGATCCACACGCGACACCTCCTCGTCCGCCATGCCGGCGCGCGCAACGCCCCCGACGACGTCACCCGCAGCGAAGCCGAAGCGCGTTCTCGCGCCGCAGAGCTCCGCACCCAAGTGATGGCCCCCGGCGCCGACTTCGCGGCCATCGCCCGCGCGCACAGCGAGGACGGCAGCGCGGAGGACGGAGGCGACCTCGGCATGGTCGGCCGCGGCCTCCTCGCCCCGGCCTACGAAGAGGCCGCGTGGGCCCTCGCGATCGACGACGTGAGCGCGGTGGTCCAGACCGACTTCGGCTTCCACGTGATCCAGCGCCTGGCCGACCTCCCTCCGCCTTGACAGGTCGGGGCGCCTGGGTATCTTCCGCGTCCTTTCCGGGATAGCTCAGTGGTAGAGCGATCGGCTGTTAACCGATTGGTCGTAGGTTCAATCCCTACTCCCGGAGCTCATCTACGACGCAAGCGAGAACTCCGCCGCGGTTAACGAACCCCGGCGGAGTTCCGCTTTCACGGTCAGGATCGGTCGCGTCGTACATGAGCCGCATGGCGTTGCCCTTGCGCGCCGAGATTCGCACCTCGCGCCGGTGCTGGTCGAGCGGCCGCACATCGATCCGCTCGACGAGGAACCGCAGATAGCTGCGCGCGATCGGTCCGCCCTCGACGAGCGACTCCCGCATCATCGTCCGGACCCGGTCGACCGTGCCGTCGTCGAGCGTCGAGGAGGCAGGCACGCGGATGGGGACGACCTTCGCGAGCGCCGCGCGTAGGTCGTCGCGGGTGTCACGGAGGCCGCCGAGCCGCTCCGCCGCGACCGCGACAGGCATCGCGCCGGTCTCGACGTGACCCTCCCAGGTCGCGATCTTCTGCTCCACCTCGTCGAGGTCGCGCTTCAGGTTCGCGCGCTGCTCCGCGGTCCGTGCCCGCAGCGCCTCGCCGGACTCGAGCAGCTCGACGAGGAGCTGGCGACAGCGCTCTGGCGAGAACACGCGCTCGGCGATGTGCAGCATGACGGCCTGGTCGAGCTCGGCCTCGGGCACGCGGACTCCGGCGCACTCGGCCTTGCCGACGCGGGCGGTCTGGCGGCACTGGTAGTAGCGGAAGGGCCGCTCGCCGCCGACGACCTTGCCGCTCGTCTCGAGCACGAGCTTCGCGCCGCAGCCGCAGTGGGCGAGGCGCGTGAGCAGCATCGGGCTCGAGTTGTGGCGGCCCGGGTTCCTGTTGGGCTCGCGCTCCGCGCGCAGCACGGACGCCGCCTCGAACGTCGCGGAGTCGATGATCGCTGGGATGCGAATCTCGACGGGCTCGTCGCTGTGGCGGCCCCAGACGTAGACGCCCGCAACCGCGCGGTCAGCAACGACCTTCAGCACTCGGTCCTTGTTCCAGCGGCGCGAGCGGTACGTGATGCCGCGCGCGTTCAGGCGCTGGGCCACCTGCAGCGCGCCGAGGCCGCTGAGGTACAGCCCGAAGACCTCGCGCACGGTGCCGGCAGCGGCCTCGTCGACGATGAGCTTGGAGCGGGACACTCCCGGCCGGACCTCGACCTTCTCGACGCGGTACCCGAAGGGCGGGCGGGCGCTCGGGAAGAAGCCCTGGCGCGCGCTCTCTCGGAGCGCCGCGCTCGTTCGCATCCCGTTCACGGCGCTCTCGTACTCGTCGATGCTCTCGAAGAACGCCTCGACGAGCTTCCCCATCGGGTCTTCGCCGAAGTCCTGCTGCGTCGCGATGACGCGGATGCCCTCCGCCTCGAGCTTCTTCTTCCACACCTTGCTCTTCAACGAGTCGCGCATGAAGCGCGAGGTCATGAAGACGAGGATCGCGCCGACCTTGCCTGCGAGGTCGCCGCCCAAGAGGTCCCCGGTCATGCGGCGGAACACCGGCCGGTTGTCGTCGGTGCCGGAGGCACCCGGCTCTTCGTACACGCGCGCGACCTGCCAGCCGTGGTCGGCTGCGTAGCGCTCGAGCGCCTGGCGCTGGGCAGGCAGCGAGAGCCCCTGCTCCGCCTGCTCAGCGGTCGAGACACGGACGTAGAGGACGACGTTCGTCGTCTTGATCCTGTTCTTCTTCTTGCGCGCGTCCATCGTCCTCTCGTTCATGCACGAGGGCGACGAGGATTTCAACGGCGGCCGGGACGACCACATCGCGCTCCCACGGCTCCAGCGCGGCGAGCTCAGCCAAGTCGCTCGTCACGACGATGCGCGGCCGCACGTCGTCGTCCACCCCGCTCGCGTTGTTGTTCGCCTTCGCCATCGTTCGATCCCGACAAGTCGCAGCTCCTCGGCGGGGCGCGCCTCCGACTCACGCCGCGCTTGCACGCCGCGCCGCAGGGTCTCCGCGAGCGTGCCCGCGAAGTCCTGCCCCGGATGCGCGCCCGCGCCGAGAAGCCACTTGCGCAGGACGACGCGAGCACCGACTACGGGCGCGTGCCGAGGTCAGCGGGAACCTCGTAGAGGCCCTTGCCGATCCTCTTTACGACCTCATCGTCGGCGAGACCGTTGACCACTTGCCGCACCTTCGCTCGCGCGTTCTTCGTCAGCGACAGGCGCTTCTTCGCGTCTCGATGCGCGCACACGGCACCGTAGAGGCTCGCGGTGGTCACCTGCTGACCCGCGAAGCCGGTGAGCGCCACGAGAACGATTTCGCGCCACGGCCTCAGCACGATCGCGCGTTCTTGGTTCGACTTGGGTTGCGTGTTCGTCATACGAAGCTGGTTACCGGGAATCAGTCCGGGTGGACTTCAGCGGACACCCTCCTCGTCGCCGTGCACGCGGTCGTCTCATCGTCGTCCTCCACCTCCTTCCGGCGCTTCGGCGCCGCGTTGTCTTCCGGTCCTCAGACCGCCGAGAGCGGGTCCGTGCTCAGGTAGCAAGCGCCGCTTCGCATCCAGCGGTCGCTCCGCGGTCCGCAGGGAGACCGGAGAGCCGAGGTCGGCTGCAGAGCCGCGCCGCCACCCGAGCACCAACCCTGTCCGAGACGTGTTCCCGAGACCGCGGAGGGCGTGGCGTCAGTAGTTCCCGCCACCCATAGCGACGGTGCACCACGCTGCGACCAGGACGAGAGGAACGAGGACGAGAACATCGCGCCGACCGAGGACTCCCGGTCGTCGCGGACGGCCATCAGCGGCTCCCGCCGCGCAGTACCTGCATGGAGGGCGCTTGAAGGGGGGCCACGAGCGGGCCGTCTGCGTTCTCACCCGTCGCAACAGCGACATGAATCTCTCCGCCTCACCGCTCATCGTGCTGCTGCCCATAGGCATGTCGTTAGGAGCAAAGGGCTCTGCATCCGACGCACGGCACCAGGGTCTCGTCGTCACCTCCCGGACATCCTGATGACCCCGCACGCCGCCGTATTGCTCACCCGCATCGTCGTCCCGGTCCTTGCGTGCGCCCCCTGCGGGCGCCGCGGTCAGTCCGGCAACGCCGCCGCGAGCTGTACCATCGACGTCGGCGCTCGTTCCGCGATCCCGCAGGGAGTTACTGCTCCACTCCTCCGGCGATCCTCGCGTCCCGCCACGCGATTCGCGCCGCTCGCCTGTCCCCGCGGCGAGGAGCACGGCGAGCACAGCGGCGAGGACACGCTCACGACCGCTCCGGAACGAGCCGCCGGGTCAGCAGCGCGGCGCGCGTGGTCGCCGCAGCGAGGTCGGCCGCGAGGGCAAACACGGGAGCGTCGGGCATGTGGCGGGTGTCGAGCAGTCCGCCGGCCCAGAGCGCGCCACCATCCGCGCCGACGATGTGCCGCGTGAGCGTGCCGAGCCGCCGCTCCGAGGAAGCGAGCAGCACGGGGCGCCACGCCGCGAACCCATAGAGCGTCTTCCCGCCCTGCGAGAGCGCGACCGTCGCCGCAGCCTTGCGGCCGAGCTCGCTGCCGGGCTCGAAGCCGCGATCGATCTCGTAGGCGAGCACGAGCGGCGCGCCGCCGACGCGCAGCGCGACGAGCGCGTCGGGGATGTAGGCGTCGCGCGCGGCGCGCCCCACGGCGCGGCGCATGTCGAAGTCCGAGAGGAAGCACTCGACCTCGATGTCGCCGCGCCGCCTTCCCATCAGCACGACGCCGACACGCAGGTCGCCGATGAGCTCGGCGTGCGGGTCGCGGTGGAGGACGGCGCGGGCCGCGTGGATCTCGTACGGCGCAACGCCGTGGCGCTCGACAAGTTCCGCGCCCTTCGCCGTCAGCGTCACGACGTTCGGGTCGTTCGGGGAGAGCGCGTGCACGCGCACGAGACCGAGGGCGTAGAGCGCACGGACGCGTCGGTGAAGTGCCGAGGGCGTCTTCACGAAGAGCCGCGCGAGCTGGGGCGCGGTTGGCGCGCGCATCCGGGCGACCGCGGCGAGGATCTCGACGTCGCGCTCGGTGACGCGGTGCGCCCGCGAGCTCGGTCGGCTGCCGCGCCGCGCTCGCATCCTTAGCCTCCGAGGAGCGGGTTGCCGACACTGAGCCCGCAGGTCGGACACCGGACGTGCCCGAAGCGCGCGCCGCACCAGCGGCATCGCCACGCGCTCGACATCGTTTCTGCGCCGCACGCGCCGCAGGCGTAGCGGCCGTACGTGGGCACGACGTGCCCCCGCGGACAGCGCAGGGTCGGGGAGAGTGCGCGCCTCAAGCGCCAGAGGAAAAGGGCGGTCACGACGACGACGACCGCGAGCGCGACGAGGCCAGCCAGCCAGCCGACGGCGGCGTAGAGGGCCGCGAGCGCGATCCAGAGCACGAAGCGTCGCTTGCGCATCAGGGTACCTCCCGGCGACGGCGCCCGCGGGTGCGCTCCGCGAGGTCAGGCATCGGCGGCTCGGGCCGGGCGCGCGGCCGTCGCTCACGCGTCGGCGAGGCCGCATCGCGCGCGCGGGTGAGGCGCTCGGCGGCCTCGGCCTCGAGCCGCCTGGCACGGGCGAGCAGCTCCTCGCGCGGCACGCCGAAGCCGCCGCGTTCGACGAGCTCACGGACCCGATCCGGAATCGTGTGCCAGGCCGCAGGCTCGATCCGCGGCGCCTCGATGAGGCGAGAGACAAACGGCGCGCCGCGCTCGCCAACCAGGAACGTGCGCTGCGGCAGCCGCGCGATGCGGCGCACGGCGTCGCGAATCTCCTCCGCCTCGCTCATGAACTCCGCGGGGCGCGGCAGCTCACCGGGTCGCCGCGCTCGCGGCCGGCGCCCGGTCACGGGCAGCCACTCGGTCGCAGCGCCTTCGATCTCCCGTTCACTGGAGCGGCCGAACAGGCGGAAGCGCGTGTTCGCGGAGAGCAGCCGATCGAGCTCTTGTGTCTGGGAAGAAAACTGCGCCGCGCTGAGCATTCCCAGGCCTCGCCAGCGGCCTTGGGTGAGGACCCGCTCCGTGGCGTCGATGACGCTCGGCGAGGCCATGCGGCCGAGCTCGTCGACGACGAGCCAGGTCCCTTCCGCGCGCTCACCGCCGTGGGAGAAGGCCGCCCAGCCGACGCGGGTGAGGAGCATGGCCCCGATCGCGTCGGCGATGGCCTGCGCGCCGAGCGGCGCCCCGTCGAGGTCGATGATGGTGAGCATCCCGGGCGCGAAGAGGGCGCGGAAGTCGAACCCGCCGGCACCGGCGAGCATCGCCCGCAGCGGCGCGATGCCGAGAATTGCCTCGATGCGCGCGAGCAGGCCGTTGATGGTGGTGCGACTCTCGCGCGCGTAGTCGGATGGCGAGGCCGCGAAGTAGGCGCGCAGGCGCGGCTCGTCGACCTGCATCGCGAGGTCGCGCATGACGTTCGCGTCGCGCATCAGGAACGGCGCCTCGACGAGCGAGATGCCGTTCGCGATGAGCACGGCGAAGCCGAACGCGCCCGCCACCCCTTGCCGGATGCCGACTGCGACCCCGGCGGTGCGTTCGACGAGCTCGACGAGCACGCGCGCCTGGGCGACGAGGTCTACCGACGGCTCGCGGGCCATGAGGTTCAGGGGAACGAGGAAGCGCCCGAGGAACGGCCGGATGACCACGATGCGCCGCGCCGTCGCGGCAGCGACGTCCGCGTTCATGTGCGAGAGGAGCTCGGCGACGGCGCGCAGCAGCACCAGGACGGTCTCGCCCTTCGGGTCGACGACGATCGCCGCGTGAGACGCGCCGCGGAACCACATGTGCTCGAGCAGCTGCGCCAGGAGCGCGACGATGAGGCGCGTCTTGCCCGCTCCGGGCTGGGCGACGATGTGCCCGTGCGAGCCGACGAGATCGCGCAGCCGCAGCAGGTAGTCGACGGCGTTGGCGCGACCGACGACCAAGTGCGGCGCGCCAGCACGGCGTGCCATCTCCTCCTCGAAGCGGCGCTCGTCTGCCGTGATCTCGCCCCGCAGCCGACGAACATCCGTCCCGTGCGCCGCGTCCGCGAGGACCCGCTCAACCCTGCCCGACAGTCCGATCCAGACGAGCAGCGACTCGATGAGATCGAGGATGGCGTTCACGGATCGAGCTCCACATCGCGCGGTGCGACGCGCTGCCGCTCCCGCGTGCGGGCGCGACGTCGCTCCTCGGCGCGCTCCGCGCCGGCACGCGGGCGGAGCCACCGCGCGACGAGCACGAGCGCGAGGACGAGGTGGCCGACCGCGAACGCAACACAGAGCCAGGCGTCACCAGACCCCGGACCGCCCGCGCTCGGCGCGTCGTTGTCCACGATCGCCGAGCCGAGGCTGCGGATGGCGATCCCGACGACGACGGCAGCGCCGACGAGGCGCAGCGCGAGGTCGCGCAGCTGGTTCGCGCCGACGATGATGCCGAGCGCGGCGACCACTACGAAGACCGCCGCCGCGGACCAGGCGGTCGCGGCGGCGCTGGAGGCGATGTTCTCCACGTCGCCTCAGTCCGTCGTGGTCACGGGGAAGCGGTTGGTGGCGACCCCGGCTGCGGCCGCCGCGAGCGCGAGGCCCATGACGGCGCCCATGTCGAGGCGCATCAGCGAGGTGGGCTCGGTGCGCGAGAGCGCGACGACACGACGCGTCTGGTCGTCGGCCTCGGCCT
>JAYRVK010000945.1:0-5286 GCA_041918555.1 Sandaracinaceae bacterium | reverse complement strand
TCACCCCGGGCGACCGCGCCGACGCGAGCAACCGGCGGGCGCACCACCTCGTGCTCCTCGCGGCGAGCCAGGTCGGCTACGAGAACCTCGTCCGCCTCGTGTCCCGCGGCTGGGTGGAGGGCGCCACGCGCCCGCGTATCGACTTCGAGGTCCTCCAGGCGCACGCGGAGGGCGTGGTCGGCCTCACCGCGTGCATGGGCGGTTACGTAGCGCAAGAGATCTTGCTCAAGGGGGAGGACGCCGGCCGGGCCGCGCTCGGCCGCCTCGCGGAGTGCTTCGGCAAGGAGCACCTCTACGTCGAGCTCCAGGATCACGGCTTCCCCGAGCAGGGCCCGCTCAACGAGATCCTCGTCGAGCTCGCGCGCGAGCTCGCGCTCCCGGTGGTGGCGACCAACGACTGCCACTACCTCGGCCGCGAGCAGGCGCGTGCGCAGCTCGCGCTCCAGTGCATCGCCGCGGGCCGCTCGCTCGCCGAGATGGAGCGCGCGCACCACGGCTCGGACCGCATGTACCTCGGCTCCCCCGAGGAGATGGCGGACGCGTTCCGGCACCTCCCTTCGGCGCTCGCCAACACGCTGAAGGTCGCCGAGATGTGCGGCGGCGCGTGCGATCCGCTGAGCAAGCCGAAGCTCCCGCGCTTCCCGGTCCCCGAGGGTCACACCGAGGCCAGCTACCTCGAGAAGCTCTCGCGCGCGGGCCTCGCCGCACGCTTCGACGAGCTCGCGGGGCAGGGCTACTCGCCGAGCGCGAACGAGTACCAGGAGCGCCTCGAGTGGGAGCTCGGGGTGATCTCCTCGATGGGGTTCCCCGGCTACTTCCTGATCGTCCAGGACTTCATCGTCTGGGCCAAGCAGAAGGGCATCCCCGTCGGGCCCGGCCGCGGCTCGGGCGCCGGCTCGCTCGTCGCGTACGCGCTGCGGATCACCGACCTCGATCCGATCCGGCACGTCCTGCTCTTCGAGCGCTTCCTCAACCCCGAGCGCGTGTCGATGCCCGACTTCGACATCGACTTCTGCATGGACCGCCGGGACGAGGTCATCGCCTACGTGCGCGGGAAGTACGGCGACACGAGCGTCGGTCAGATCGCGACGTTCCACCAGCTCAAGAGCCGCAGCGTCGTGCGCGACGTCGGGCGCGTGATGGGGATGACCCCGACCGACGCGGGGCGCATCGCGACCATGATCCCCGAGCCCATGCAGGGCAAGACCGTCCCGATCGCGAAGGCGCTCGAGACCGAGGAGCGGCTGCGCGCCACCTACGACGAGGACCCCGGGATCAAGGAGCTGCTCGACACCGCGATGCAGCTCGAGAACCTGAACCGCCACGCCGGCATGCACGCCGCCGGCGTCGTGATGAGCGAGGGCCCGCTCTGGGATCACGTGCCCGTGTTCTGTCCGGAGCCCGGCGTCTACGTCACGCAGTACGACAAGGACGACGTCGAGGCAGCGGGGCTCGTCAAGTTCGACTTCCTCGGACTGAAGACGCTCACCGTGATCGACGTCGCGGTGAAGCTCATCGACAAGCGCCCCGATCGCGCGGGCCAGCCCTTCGACCTCGACGCGATCCCGATGGACGACGCGGCGACCTTCGCGCTCCTGCAATCGGGCGAGACCACGAACGTCTTCCAGCTCGAGAGCCAGGGGATGCAGAACCTCTTCCGGCAGCTGCGGCCGGACTGCTTCGACGACATCGTCGCCGCGGTCGCGCTCTACCGGCCGGGCCCCCTCGGCACCGGGATGGTCGACGACTACGTCAACTGCAAGAACGGCCGCCAGAAGCCGCACTACCCGCATCCGTCGCTCGAGCCGATCCTCAAGGAGACGTGGGGCGTCATCGTCTACCAGGAGCAGGTCATGCAGATCGCCCGCACGATGGCGGGCTACTCGCTCGGCGGCGCGGACCTCCTGCGGCGCGCGATGGGGAAGAAGAAGGAGTCCGAGATGGCGAAGCAGCGCGCGGGCTTCGTCGAGGGCTCCGTGGCGAACGGCTACTCCGCCGATCAGGCGGGCTCGATCTTCGACCTCGTCGTGCACTTCGCCGGCTACGGCTTCAACAAGGCGCACAGCGCGGCGTACGGCCTCATCGCGTACCAGACGGCGTACCTCAAGGCGCACTACCCGGTCGAGTTCGTCTGCGCGACGCTGACCGCCGACAAGGACAAGACCGAGAAGGTCGTGCGCACGGTCGCCGAGGCGCGCTCGATGGGCATCACGGTCCTCCCGCCCGACGTGAACGAGTCGGAGAGCGACTTCACCGTCGTCTACGAGGAGAAGGAGCAGCCGATGAAGCGGCGCCCCGATCGGCCCATCTCGCTCGGCGGCAAGCTGCGCGACCCGTGGATCCCGAAGATCCGCTTCGGTCTCGGCGGCGTGAAGGGCATCGGATCGGGCGCGGTCGAGGCGATCTTCGAGGCGCGCGGCCAGTCGCCCGACGGGGAGCCGAGCGAGGGCGCCGAGCAGCCGTTCACGGACCTGTTCGACCTCGCCAGCCGCGTCGACCTCAAGCGCGTGAACAAGGGCGTGGCCGAGGCGCTCGTCCAGTGCGGCGCGCTCGACGCGGTGCACGGCGCGCTCGGGGTCGACCGCGCGAGCGCGCACGCCGCGATCGAGGCGGCGCTCGAGCGCGGGCGGCGCGCGAGCGCGGATCGCGCGGCCGGACAGACGAGCCTGTTCGGGCTCCTCGAGCCCGCGCAGGCGCGCGCCGCAGCGCGCGTGGGAGGCAGCTCGTTCCCCAAGGTCGAGCCCTGGGATCTCAAGGAGACCCTCGCGCGCGAGAAGGCGACCCTCGGCTTCTACGTCAGCGGCCACCCGCTCGAGCGCTACGCGCAGGAGCTCTCCCGCTTCTGCGACGCGAGCACCGCCACGCTCGCGAGCCGCAAGGACGGGAGCCGCGTGACCATCGGCGGTTCCGTCGAAGGCTACCGCGAGCGCCCCACCAAGACGGGGGGCAAGATGGCTTTCTTCCACCTCGAGGATCCGCAGGGCCGCGTCGAGGTCATCGTGCGCACGCGCCAGCTCGAGGCCTGCCGCGACGTCCTCACCGCGGGCGATCCGGTCCTCGTGACGGCCGACGTGAAGTTCGAGCGCGAGGGCGGCGCGAGCGAGGAGGCGCCCGCGGAGGCCAAGCTCGTCCTGCTCGAGATCGCGCCGCTCGCCCAGGAGCTCCGCGCGCGGACCAAGGCGGTGCGCCTTCGCCTGCGCGTCGAGCGCACCAACGCCGTCCTGCTCGAGGCGCTCAAGCGCACGCTCGAGGAGCACCCGGGCCCCTGCCCCGTCACGCTCGAGCTCCAGAGCACGGAGCGCTGGACGGTCCGCTTCCCGAAGACGGGGCTCAGCGTCGAGCCCTCCGAGCAGTTCCTCTCGAGCCTCGAGCGGCTCTTCGGCGAGAAGGTCTGCGAGCTCCGCTAGTCTCCCGTCAGCGGAGCGACCGCGCGAGGGCGCGGAGCCTCGCCGAGCTCGCCGTCGTCAGGGGCCTTCGCGCGCGCGAGCGCGTCGAGGTCGCGTACGACGAAGCCCTCTCTGGTCGTCTCGAGCCAGCCTGCCTTCTGCCACCCCGAGAGCGCGCGGATCGTCGTCTCGACGCGCGCGCCGACGAGGCACGCGAGCTCACCGCGCGTGAGCGCGACGGGGACGAACGTGCTTCCGTCCTCCTGCTCGTCGCCGAAGTGCTCGGCGAGGCCGCCCAGGAGGACCGCGAGGCGCTGCGCGACCTGCCCCGCCGTGATGATGTCGATCTTCTGGATGAGCGAGGCCGCCTGGCGCGCGAGGCACCGGCTCGCGGCCATCGCGACCGACGCGTCCTCGTTCATCATGTCGAGCATGTGCGAGGCCGAAAGGCAGATCGTCTCGACCGCGTCCGTCAGCGCGATCGCCGTCGCGGGGAATGGGCGATGCTCGAGCACCGCGATGAGGCCCACCGCGTCCCGCGGCCCGAACAGGCCCATGATGTTCTCGCTCCCGTCGGGCGCGTGCCGAACCACCTTCACCAGGCCGCGGGTGATGACGACGACGCGATCGGGCGCCTCGCCCTCGCAGAACAGCGCCTCGCCCCGCGCCGCCGTCCGACGGTACGCGGCGCGGGCCAGCTCCTCGAGGCGCGCGTCCGCGACGCCCGCGAACAACGGCATCCCGCGCAGGCTGAGGACGAGGGCGGGCGCGTTGGGCATCGACTCGACCTCGACGCAGGGCACGTGCCACCTCGCGGGGACGCGAGAGGCGCCGTGAGCCGGTGACAAGGCTTCGTTGGCGCGCAGGAGTTGCGCCGCTCGGTCTCGGGATCGACCGTCACGGTGGCGCGCGCGAGCGCCGGGAGCACTTGCCCCGCGTGACCCGCGACCTCGTCGGCGCCCACCGCATCGAGCGCCCCTCGTTCCTGCGCCAGCTCGCGCGGGACGCGTTCACCGCCGTCGAGGGTGGCCACTCCATCAGCGCGTTCCTGGAGCTCGACGTCACCGAGCCCCTCGCCGCGATCGACGCGCTGAAGGAGCGAGGCGTCCGCGTGTCGCTCTTCGCGCACGTCGTGCGATCGATCGCGGTCGCGATCTCCGAGCACCCGGACCTCAACGCGATCCCCCACCGCGGCGGCCGCGTCGCGCGCTTCGAGGACGTCGACGTCGCCGTCCCCGTGGAGGTCGACACCGAGGAGGGTCGCTTCCCGCTCCAGCTCGTGATCCGCCGGGCCCACGCGAAGTCGGCGCCGGCGATCTACGCCGAGATCGCGCAGGCTCGCGACCGCCAGCGGACCCAGGGCACGATCGGCGAAGAGGACGCGTGGGCGCGGCGCACGATGAGGCTCGCGCGCTTCGTCCCACGGCGCGCGCGCGTCGCGCTCCTGCGGGCGATGATCGCGGACGCCCGGCTCGTGAAGCGCCGCTCGGGCACGACCCTCGTCACCTCGGTCGGCAAGCTCGGCAGCATCCCGGGCTTCGTGGCCCCCCTCCCCTCGGGCCCGCGCGCCGCGACCTTCGCCGTCGGCAGCGTGATCGCGAAGCCGGTCGTGCGCGAGGGCGCGATCGTGCCGCGCTCGATCCTCGCGCTCACCGCGGTCTTCGATCACGACCTCGTCGACGGAGGCCCCGCCGCGCGCTTCGCGATGCGGCTGAAGGAGCTCGTCGAGAGCGGCGCCGCGCTCGCCTGAGCGTCACGGGGCGCCACGTCCGGGCGGCCGTGGACCCCGGAGCGCCGCTCGGCGAGACTGCCGCCCATGCACGTCCCCCTCACGACCCGCGACTTCCTGCGGCGCGGCGAGCTCGTCTACGGCGACCGCGTCGCGCTCGTGGACGAGCCC
>JAYRVK010000944.1:0-5115 GCA_041918555.1 Sandaracinaceae bacterium | reverse complement strand
GGCCGCGCACGCGGGCGGGCGGGCGCGGCTCCTCGGCGTGAGCAACGTGACCGCCGAGCAGCTCGAGGAGCTGTGCGGGCTCGCGAAGGTGAAGCCCGCCTTCGTGCAGAACCGCTGCTACGCGTCGGCCGGCTGGGACGCGCGCGTGCGGTCCGTCGCGGGTCGCCACGACGTCGTCTACCAGGGCTTCTCGCTGCTCACCGCGAACGACCACGCGCTGCGGAGCGACGCGGTGGGTGCGATCGCGACGCGCCACCGGCGCACGGTGCCCGAGATCGCCCTCCGCTTCGCGCTCCAGCTCGGGATGATCCCGCTGACGGGGACGACGAGCGCCGCGCACATGCGCGACGACCTCTCCATCTACGACTTCGCGCTCGCCCCCGGAGAGGTCGAGACGCTCCTCGCGGCTCGCTGAGAGGGATCGCGTGAAGATCGATCCGCACCAGATCCCGGAGCCGGTGCTCGAGGTCTGCCAGATCCTCGCGGGCGCGGGCTTCCGCGCGTGGGTGGTCGGCGGGTGCATCCGCGACCTCCTGATGGGGCGCCCGGTGAGCGACTGGGACCTCGCGACGAGCGCGCTCCCCGCGGAGGTGCAACGAGCCTTCCGCCGTACGTTCCCGACGGGCATCGAGCACGGCACGGTGACCGTGCTCCACCGCGGCGAGCGCTACGAGGTCACGACGCTGCGGGGGGAGGGCGCGTACAGCGACGGGCGGCGGCCCGACGCCGTCCAGCTCGGCGTCTCGATCGAGGAGGACCTCGCGCGCCGCGACTTCACGGTGAACGCGATCGCGTTCGACCCGATGACGACGGAGGTCGTCGATCCGTGGAGCGGGCTCCGCGATCTCGCCGCCCGCCGCATCCGCGCGGTGCGCGATCCGAGCGAGCGCTTCGGGGAAGACGGCTTGCGCGTGCTCCGCGCGGCCCGGTTCGCGGCGACGCTCGGCTTCGATCTCGACGAGGCCACGCGGGCGGCGATCCCCGGCTCGCTCGCCACGTTCGCGAAGGTCACGCCCGAGCGCGTGCACGAGGAGTGGCGCAAGGCCTTCGAGAAGAGCGACGCGCCGTCGCGCGCGTTCCGGATCATGCGCGAGACGGGGATCCTCGAGGTCACGCTCCCGGACGTCGTGAGGCTCGGTGACGAGACGTGGGAGCACAGCATGGCGCGGCTCGACCGCGCGCCCCGCGACCACGTCCTGCGGATGGCGGCGCTGATCCTCGATCTCGTCGCGACGGGCTGGCGCGGCGCGGACGCGTGGCTGCGCACCCGGATGCGCGCGTCCAACCAGGAGCGCAAGCGCATCCTGCACCTCGTCGCGCACGGCCGCGTGCCCGAGGCCTCGACGCTCGACGCGCCCGCGCTCCGGCGGTGGCTGGCGGCGGTCGGGGCGCGCGACGTCTTGGACGTGCTCGTGCTCGCGCGCGCGGACGGCCGCGACGTCGGCGCGCTCGAGGCGCGGGCTCGCGCGGAGCTCGCGCGCGGGATCCCGCTCTCGACCACCGAGCTCGCGGTGAACGGCGAGGACGTGATGCGCGTGCTCGGCCTCCCGCCCGGGCGCGTGGTCGGGGAGATCCTCGCGCGCCTGCTCGCGCGCGTGCACGAGGATCCCGCCGTGGGCGGCCGCGACGCGCTCCTCGCCGCGGTCGAGGACGCGTACCGCGAGCTCGGCGCGGGAGGCGCGCGATGAGCGCCGGCTACGTCGATCTGCACTGCCACTACCTCCCCGGGATCGACGACGGCGTGCGCACGATGGACGAGGGCCTCGCGGTGCTGCGGGGCCTGCGCGCGCTCGGGTTCGAGACGGTGATCGCGACGCCGCACATCCGCACCGCGATGTTCGACAACCGCAAGCCGGGCCTCGAGCGCGCGCACGCCGAGCTCGTCGCGATCGCGGGCGGTCTGCCTGGCGTGCCGGCGCTCGACCTCGCGGCGGAGCACTACCTCGACGACGTGTTCTGGGAGCTGTTCACCAGCGGCGCCTCGCTCCCGTACCCCGGGGGCAAGGCGGCGCTCGTCGAGTTCCACTACGAGGTCTGGCCGCGCCGCGTCGCGGATCGCTTCTTCGAGATGCAGCTCCGCGGCGTGCGCCCGGTCCTCGCGCACCCGGAGCGCTATCACGCGCTCTTCGACGAGACGGATCCCCTCGACCCGATCCTGGAGGTCGGGGCCTGCGCGCTGCTCGACCTGATGAGCCTCGTCGGCCGCTACGGGCGCCGCTCGCAGCACGCCGCCGAGCGGATGCTCGACGAGGGCGTCTACTACGCCGCGTGCACCGACTCGCACCGGCCGTCCGACGTGGAGCTCGTCGCGCGCGCCATCGAGCGGCTGCGCGGGCTCGCGGGGGGAGCGGAGGCGGAGGAGCTCCTGGCCGCGAACCCGCGCCGGATCCTCGCGGGGACCGTCGAGCTCTAGGCTCCCTGGTCATCGCGCGAGAACCCGCTACCCTGCGCCGCCGCGATGGGGGAGCCCGCGTCAGCCGTACCCGAGGGAACGTCGTCTCTCGCGCGCAGCGTCCTGCCCAAGCTCGTGCTCTCGCTCGCGCTCGGGGGCCTGTTCGCGTGGCTCGTCCAGCGCAGCGGCGTGGACATCATCCCCGACCGCTCGGCGTTCCGGCACGTAAGATGGTGGACGGTGGGCGCGTACGTCGGCGTGCTCGCGTTGACGCACTTCTTCCGCGCGAGCCGCTGGCGCTTCCTCATCCGCCCCGTCAAGACCGACATCCCGTTCTGGGACGGGGTGCTGCTCAACTGGATCGGCTTCTTCGCGATCTTCGCGCTCCCGCTCCGGCTAGGCGAGCTCGCGCGGCCCGCGCTCACGAAGATCCGCCACCAGGTCTCGATCTCGGCGGGGCTCGGGACCGTCGCGGTCGAGCGGGTGATCGACGGCCTCGTCGCGAGCGTCTGCGTGGTCTGGGCGCTCGTCGCGCTGCCGCACGTCGAGCCCGTGACCGATCCGATCGCGCGGAGCCTCCCTTACTACGGCGCGCTCGCCGTCGGCGTGTTCGTCGCGGCGTTCGCCGGGCTCGTGCTCTTCCTCTGGCAGCGCGAGCTCGCGACGAAGCTCGTGCACTGGACGTTCGGGCGCGTCTCGCGGCGGCTCGGTGACCTCGTCGCCAGGAAGGTCGCCGACGTCGCCGAGGGCGTGCGCTCGGTCGCGAGCCCGCGCCTGGCGGCCGGCTTCGGGCTGGAGACCCTGGTGTACTGGGGCACGAACGCGCTCGGGATGTGGCTCCTCGGCTGGGGCTGCGGGATCGACGAGATGACCTTCGGCCACGCGGTCGCGGTGATGGGCATCCTCGCGATCGGGATCCTGCTGCCGGCGGCGCCGGGGCTCTTCGGCTCGTTCCAGCTCGCGGTGTCGACCGCGCTCAAGCTCTACTTCGCGGCCGCGACGGTCGGCGAGGAGGGCACGGTCTACATCTTCCTGATGTTCGTGGTGCAGGCGGTGCTCATCTCCCTGGCCGGCTTGGTGCCGCTCTACGCGATGAAGCTCCGGTTCACCGACCTCCTGCGGACGCAGACGTCGTGAGGCCCCGGACGTCGGTGACGCCCGGGGCCGTGTCTACTCCACTTGCGTTACTTCAGCGCTCGCTCACCCGGAGGCCGAACGTGCCCCCCGTGCCTTGAGTGTACGGCCGCACGTGCGCGTAGTACGCGCCCGCGCGCTCGGGGGTGAACGTCACGCTCGAGGCGAGGCTCCCGTTCGCGTCGTCGTTCTCCGCGAGGACGGGGTCGCTCGGCGACGGGCGGCCGCTCTGTGCGCGCACGGAGAGCACCGTGTCGGTGTCGCCCGCGAGGTCGAAGGTCTCGATCACGTAGGTGCGCCCCGCCTCGAGCTGCATCTCGAAGACCGGCAGCGCGGCGAAGTCGTCGGTGTCCGGGAGCGTGATCCCGCGCCGCTCGACGTGGACGCTCCCGCTCGGCGACGGCGACGGCGACGGCGACGGCGTGGGCGAGGGGCTGGGCGACGGGCTCGGGCCGTTGCCCGGCGCCCCGAGCTCGATCACGCGCAGGCCGAAGCTGCCCGTGGTCTCGGGCGCGTAGGGCCGCACGGTGACGCGGTGCTCGCCGCTCCGATTCGCGGTCCAGCGGATCCGCGAGGCGAGGGTGCCGTCCGCGTCGTCGTTCTCCGCCAGCGCCTCCCCGCCCGCGCCCTCGAGGGCGAGCACGGTGTCGGTGTCGCCGGCGAGGCCGAAGGTCTCGATGACGTAGGTGCGGCCGGCCTCGAAGCTCACCGCGTAGGTGCTCGGCCGCACGTCGAGGCGCTCACCCGCGCGCTCGAGGATCACGTTTCGGCTCGGGCCCCCGGCGCTCTCGCGGAGCTCGATCACGCGCATCGAGAAGGTCCCGCCGGTCGACGCGGCGTACGGCCGCACGTGGGCCCAGTACGTCCCGCTGCGATCGGCGGTCCACTGCACGCGCGAGGCGAGGCTCCCGCCCGCGTCGTCGTTCTCGGCGATGATCTCGTCGTTCGGGAAGTCCCCGCGGCGGAGCGACAGCACGGTGTCGGTAGGGCCCGCGAGGTCGTACGTCTCGATCACGTAGGAGTGGCCCGCCTCGAGCTCGAGCGGGAAGCGCGGGAGCGAGGAAGGATCGTTGCCGTCGCCCAGGGCGATCCCCGCGCGCTCGAGCATCACGTGCCGCGACACACCGCCGGGGACGTCGCCGTTCAGGCCCATGAACACCGCGTCGGGCGCCACGCCCGTTCGCTTCACGTCGATCTGCTGGTAGCCGACCTCGCGCGAGCTCGGATCGCTCGCGGAGATGCGGTGCTGCGTCGCGAAGCGCTCGCGCACGTACATCTCGAGCTCGAGCGCGGTGAGCTGCCCGTCGCGCGCCTGGCCCGACACGCCGTCCGCGGCGCCGTCGGCCTGGCCCTCGAGCGCCTCCGCGAGGTAGAGCGAGAGCCAGCCGCCGGCCACCTCGCTCGGGACCGCGCTCGTGAGGTCCTCGTCGGAGCTGAACATCGCGATGCGGCCGCGCTCGTTCGCCACGTCGAAGAGGAACCCGCCGCTGAAGCACGAGTCGAGCGCCACGATCGACATCCGGCTCTTCACCGGCTCGAGCAGCCGCGCGAGCTCGTCGTCGCTCAGGCCGCCGTCGATGAGCTCGATG
>JAYRVK010000943.1:0-3109 GCA_041918555.1 Sandaracinaceae bacterium | reverse complement strand
GGGTTGTCTTCACCCCCACGCTTACCCCTGTCCTCTTTCCCCCCTTACTATGCGCCCCACCGGTATGTGGGCCCGCTCCTGCCGCCACCCAGCGTGTTTCGGGGGGCCAACCCCCCCCCGGGCCGCGGAGGCCTCGTGCAGCCGCACCTTCGCCATCCCAGCCTCGAGGGCCACGGCGTCCACGAGCGTGGCGCCGAGGAGATCCGCGCCCTCGAGCTGCGCCTGGCTGAGATCGGCCTCGGTCAGATCCGCGCGCTGGAGCGAGGCGTGGTAGAGGTTGGCGCGGATCAGGACGCAGCCGATCAGGAGCGCGCCGTCGAGCTTCACGCCGGTCAGGTTGGCCGCGCGCAGGATGCTGCCGGAGAGGTCGCGGCCGCTCAGATCGAGGCCGGTGAGATCGAGCCCGCTGAGATCGAGGTCGGTCAGCGGCTCGCCCGCGGCGAGGCGCGCCTCGACGAGGGCGCGGCCCTCGGGATCGGGCGGGGGCTCCGGGATCTCTTCGACCGCGGGCTCCGCCTCGGGCTCCGGCGGTGCCTCGAGCTCCTTCGCGAGCTCCTCGAGCTCGGGCGGGAGCGGCCCCTGCGCGCGCAGCGCGGCGATCAGCGCGAGCGGGTCGCGCGGCTCCGGCTCGGGCGGCGGCGGCGGGGCCTGCGCGGCGAGCTCCGCCAGCTTCGCCTCCATCGCGAGCTCCTCGGGCGAGGGAAGCGGCTCCTCCTCCTCCGGGGCCTCCTCGGGGGTCTCTTCTTCCTCGAGGCCTGCGGGCATGCCCGTCGGGTCCGTCACGTCGTCGAAGGACGGAGGCTCCTCACCCTCGGCCTGCTCCTCCTCCTCTTCCTCGGCCCGAAGGACCGCCGCGCACCGCGCCTGCAGCGCGGCCTCGCTGCGGTGCGGACCCTCGAGCGGGTCGTGCGCCACGAAGAGGTAGCGGATCTCCTCGAGCGTCTCGCTCGGGACCTCGACGACCCCGCGCCACGTGCAGAGGAGCTTGCCGATCTCGGCGTCCCACACGACCGTGTCGAGCTTGAGGACGACCTCCTTCCACACCGGCGCCTCGCCCTCGCGCGGCACGTAGTCGATGCACACGCGCGGCGCGATCTTCGGGAGCCGCGAGCGCAGGTGCGTGTGCTCGGGGTGGAGGCCCTCGACCTCGATCGGCTCGTCCCCGCGGAAGAACCCTTCGGCGAGCCGCTGATCCGGCGGCGCCTCCTGGAAGAAGCGCCAGTCGAAGTCCTCGGGCAGCCACGGCCACCGCTTCTCCATGTAGCTCGCGCCGTAGGTGCCCGCGTAGCGCTGCCGGCCCGGCCACATCATCGGCAGCGCGCCGATCACCACCGGGTCGGGGTTGGCCTTGGGCCCGTCGACCAAGCGCCCGGGATCCTCGAGGTTGGGGAGGAACACCGCGGTGCCGCCCTCTTCGCGCGCCGTCGCCTCGCGGCCGCGTCCCCACGGGTTCTTCGCGAAGCCCGGGCCGCCGTACGCGCGGCCCATGTGCAAGGGCATCTCGGTGAACGGGGTCGGCCCGGCGACGCGCGCGACCACGCCCGGGACCCAGAAGCGGTCCCCGAAGACCGCGAAGCGCTTCTGCAGCGCGCCGATCCGGAACGAGCACGCCACCGCGGTCGTGGCGCGCCCCCCGGGGGCCCACGCCTTGCCGACGACCATGGCCTCGCCGACGGGCTTCAGCAGCGCGTAGTCCGAGGGCCGGAGCAGCGGCTGCTCGACGTCGTCGTCGACCCACACCTCGCCGGTCGCGGGGACCTGCTCGGCCGCGAACGGCGCGGGCTCACCCGCGGCGAGGTCGAACGTGCCCTTCGCCACCACCGTGAGCGAGGGCTGCGGCGGCCGGAGCTGCCACATCCGAAAGCCGAGCTCGAGGGGCGAGTCCTTGACGAAGCGCATCCAGGCCGCGCCCGTTGTGCGCGATCCGGGCGCGCGTGACAAGGCCTACCGCATCGCGCCGTACGCGGTCAGCAGGCGCTCGACGTCCGGGCCGCGCCCGTGGAGCTCGACGAGCGTGCGGCGGAGCGTGGCGACCGCGGCGGCGCGCGAGCCCGAGAGGAGATGGAGCGCGGCGACCACCGACATCTGCTCGGGGAGCGGCCAGTCCGCCATCGTCGCGAGGAGCGGGCGCAAGGGGGGGGGCGCCGCGGTCTCGACGCGATAGGTCCGCTCGCCGACGCGGAGCTCGTAGGTCTCGCCGAGCTCGAGCTCGGGCCCGTCGTACCGCAGGCCGGGCTCCCCCGCGCCGCGCCAGAGGACGCGCGCGTGGGTGCCGCTCGCCCGCAGCTCGATCGTGCGCCCGCAAGGCGCCGCCCCGTCGCACCGCCACGCGAGCTCGCCGAGCCCGCTCGAGGCGCCGGGCGTGCCCTCGCCGATCGCGAGGCGGACGAGCCCGCTCTGGGACGGCGCGGGCGAGGTCAGCGGCTCCTCGGGCGGGACGCCACGCGGCGCGTCGCGCGCGAGGAGCTCCACGATCGCCTCGCCCCACGCGGCGGGGACCGCGTCCTCGGGGGCGAGGGACGCGAGGTCGACGTCGCGCGGCCCCGTGACTCGCGACGCGCGCTCGTGCACGAGCACGACGGCCCGGGCGCCCTCGCCGAGGTGCAACGTAGATTGCGATGGTACACGGAACGGGACCGCGGGCGCGGGCGCGCCGTCGAGGAGGACCTCGCCCGCGGTGAAGGTCACCAGCGCCGGGGGCCGGCCCAGATCGCGCGGCGTGTGACAGGCGTGCCGGGCGTGCGGCGGGCGGCCCTCCCCGAGCGCGTGCGCGGGGACCTCGCCGCAGCGCTGGCCCTCGAGGCACCGCAGCCGGTGGCGGGCGCCCGCGGTGCAGTCCTCGAGGGTGTGCGGATCGGGGCACGAGTCCTCGAAGGTCGCGACGTCGCACTCGCCGAGCCGCTCGGCGATGCACGTCGCGGCGCCCCCGCGCTCGACGCACGTGGGGGTGGACGTGGGATCGCAGGGCTCCGTCTGCCAGCGCGGCCCGCGGTCGGTCTGCGCGCACGAGAGCACGCTGCGGCCGTCGCTGTCGCACTGCTGGGCGCCGACGGCCCGGCACGCGGAGGGATCGGTGCACGCGCTGAGCGCGAGGGCGGCGAGGAGGAGG
>JAYRVK010000942.1:0-3030 GCA_041918555.1 Sandaracinaceae bacterium | reverse complement strand
GGGCGAGGCCCGCGCGCGCGGCGCGGAGCGCGCTCGCCGGATCGCCCGCGTCGATCCGCAGCTCGCCGAGCCGCGCGTACGCGTCCTGCCGCACGACGCGCGCGTCCTCGGTCGCGACGTCGTCGGGCGCCTCGAGGGTCGCGATGCGCCCGAGCGCGTCGAGCGCGGCGCCGCGATCCCCCGCGCGCTCCGCCGCGTCCGCGTCGGCCGAGGCGGCCTCGACCTCCGCGATCCACGCGGCGGAGCCGTCGCTCGCGCATCCCGACAGGAGCACGCTCGAGCAGACGGCCGCGGCGAGGGCTCGCTTCACTCGTACCTCGCGCGGAGCGCGTCGTAGACCGACGCGCGGTAGGTGCGCATCTCGGCGCGGAACGCGGTCCGATCGGCGTCCGGCGCGAGGCGCTCGACGCCGCTCGACAGCAGCGCGGCGCTCGGCGCCGGCAGCGCGGTCGGGGCCACGTCGCGACCCGCGAGGAGGAACAGCGCCAGCGCGACGAGCGCGGCGAGCCCCGCGGCGCCGAGCACCCAGCGCCACCACGGGGCGTCCGGCGCGGGCGCCGCTCGCGCTCGCCTCTGCGCGGCGCGCTCCGCCGCCGCGAGCACCTCCGCGAGCACGGCGTCCTCGCGATCCCCCGGGAGCTCGCCCCCCCCCGCGCTGTAGCGCAGGAGCGCCGCGGTCTCGAGCGCGTCCTCGGGGAGCGCGTCCTTCGCGGTGCCGCGATCGAGCGCGTGCGCGAGCGCGTCCGCCTCGCGCTGCTCCGTCTCGTCGATGTCGGGCTCGCTCATGTCGTCACCTCGCTGGTCTCGGGGCCGGCGCCGAGCGCCTCCCATCGCTTGCGGAACGCGCGCAGCGCGCGCAGGAGCACCACGTCGAACGTGCCGAGCTTCACCTCGAGGAGCTCCGCGCACTCCTCGCGGCTCTTGTCTTCGAAGAACCGCAGCTCGATCGCCCGCGCATACCGCGGGTTCAGCCCCTCCATCACCTCGCTCACGCGCTCTCGCAGCAAGGTCTCCCGCTCGCGCTCGACCAGCTGCTTCTCGGGCCGGGGCGCGCTGGGCCGGAGCGGCGCGAGCAGGTCCTCGAAGCTCGCGAGGGCGCGCCGCGTGCGCGCCTTCACCCGGTGCATGTCGGTGGCCTTGTTCACGGCGATCCTCGCGAGCCAGAAGTAGAGGCTGGTGCCGCGCTCGTCGAACTGGTCGAGCCGCTCGAGCGCGGTGCGGAACGTCTCCGAGAGCGCGTCCTCCGCGGCCTGCGGGTTGCCGAGGCGGGGCACGAGGACGGTGCGGTACAGCCGCGCCGCGAACGCGCGGTAGAGCTCGGCGACCGCGGCGCTCTCTCCACGGCGCGCGGCCGCCACGAGCGCGCGCTCGCGGGACAGCCACGCCTCGTCCGTGAAGTCGATCTCCACCGCCGCCTTCTATACCTCAGCCGCCCTCCATCGAGACCCGCACGTGCGCGCGGACCACGCGGTACGGCCGCCCCGTGTGGGCCGCGAGCGCGCGCGCGAACCCGTCGAGGGTCCCGAGATCCTCGACGAGCTGCGCGTCGCCCGGGCGCGCCGCGCTCACCGCCGCGATCACCGCGCGGGCCCGCGTGAGGCGGCGCTCCGCGTCGTCGTAGCGGCCGGCGCGCGCGAGCTCCGCGACCTCGCGCAGGTCGCGCGCCATCCACGCGACCGCCGAGTTGCGCGCCACCGTCCCCTCGGCCGCGTCGTCGACGACGTGGATCGGCTCGACGCTCGTCTGCCGCGCCGGCTCGCCCGCGCGCAGGTCGAGGTAGTCGAGCGTGAAGCGCCCGACGATCGGCGCGCGGTCCGCGGGATCGACGCCGCGGAGCGTGACGAGCGCGACGCGGTGCTGCCCCGCCCCGAGCCGGCCGAGGTCCAGGCGCCAGTGCTCGCCGCTCGTCTCCACGTCGAGCCCCTCGACGCGCACGACCTCCACCCCCGGCGCCGGCGAGAACGTGAGGTGCGCCTGATCCGCGACGTCCTCGAGCAGGCCCTCGACCTCGCGCTCGAACACGCGCGTGATGCGCTCGGGCGAGTCGAGGAAGTAGTGGTTGCCCTGGCCCTGGCGCGCCATCTCGACCAGCGTCGCGTCCTCGTACGCGAGCCCGACGCCGATCGCCGAGAGCGAGATCCCGCGCGCATCGCCGCTCCGCGCCTGGTGCGCGATGGCGTAGAGATCGGTCTCTCCGACGTTCGCCATCGCGTCGGTCAGGAGGAGCACGCGCCGCAGCACGCCCGCGCCCGCGAGCCCCTCGAGCGTCTGGTAGCCGGCGCGCAGGCCCTCCGAGAGGTTGGTCCCGCCGCGAGGCACGAGCCGATCGATCGCGGCGTGGATCGCCGCGCCCTCGCCGACCGGCGTGATCGGCAGGAACAGCTCGGCGCTGTCGTCGAAGCCGACGATCCCCACGCGGTCGGCGGGATCGAGCTGTCCGACGAGCCGGTGGAGTCCCTCTCGCACGAACGTCATCTTGTCGGCCTCCGCCATCGATCCGCTGCGATCGACGACGAGCATCAGCGCGAGCGGCGGGCGCACGTGCGACGCGCGGGCGCGGACCGCGACCTGCGCGACGAACAGCGGCTCCTCCGACTCGGCGCCCCACGCCGCGCGCGCGCCCTCGAGGGTCATCCCGAGCGCGTGGGGCGCCGGGTCCGGCAGCGACTCCTCGTAGTCGGCGAGGTACTCCTCGACGCGGATCTCCTCGGGCTCGGGGAGCTGCCCGTGCGCGGCGACGTACGCGGTGCGCGCGCGCGAGGCGGACATCCCGCCGCAGCCCGCGAGCGCGAGGCAGAGGACGAGGGGAATTCGGGCGGTGTCGATGGGTCGCATGGTCGGCCTCCGGGGTGATTCGGAGGGACCAACGCGGCCGCGCGCGCGGGCTTACACCCCGCTCAGCGGCGCAGCACGGGGGCGACGAAGAGCGCCCCGTCGGCGCGGCCGCTCGTGCGGTCGCGCGCGTTCGGCGGGTCGCTGCCGTCGTCCGTGCGGTAGACCACGCAGCCGACGCCCCCGCCGCCGCCGCCG
>JAYRVK010000941.1:0-3852 GCA_041918555.1 Sandaracinaceae bacterium | reverse complement strand
TCCGCGGCATCGGCGAGGAGCGCATCCTCGCGAACGCGCGGATCCGGACCGCCCCCTTCTACAGGCTGCCGATCGGCTCCATCCGCCGCGCCGACCTTCGCGACTGGATCGACGAGCTCCTCGCCGCGCCCGCGCGCCAGGGGGGCCGCCACGGCGCGAAGGACACCCGGCGCACGCTGTCTCGCGCGAGCGTGTCCAAGGCGCTGCGCCTCGTGCGGCAGGGCTTCGCGTACGCCCTCGAGCGCGAGATGGTGGACGCCAACCCCGCCGAGGGCCTGCGGGTCCCCGCGCACGTCCGCCCCGAGGACACCGTCGACGCCTGGACCTGGCTCACGCTCCCCGAGATCGACGCGGTCCTCGCCTCCGACCTCTCGGAGCGGGACCGGGCGCTGTACACGCTCGCGATCTACGCCGGCCCGCGGCAAGGCGAGCTCCTCGCGTTGCGCTGGGCGGACGTCCACGTCGACGAGCACGAGGAGCGGCCCCGCGTTGTGATCCGCTCCTCGCGCTCCGGGGCGACGAAGAGCGGCCGCACGCGCGAGGTGCCCTTGTTCGATCCGCCGCGCCGCGCGCTCGCCCGCTGGCGCGCCGTCGTCGATCCGGTGAGTCCCACGGCGCTGGTCTTCCCGAACCCCGATGGGACGATGTACGGCAAGACCTATCACGCGGGCTGGTTCGACAAGCGCTCGCGCCGTCGCACCCCCGAGGGCGCCGTCGAGATCGTCGTGAGCCCCGGCGTGAAGAGCCGGGCCGGGATCGAGCGGCCGGTCCGCTTCCACGATCTGCGGCACACGACGGCGAGCCACCTGGTGATGGGCTCATGGGGCGCGGCCTGGACGCTCGAGGAGATCCGGGACTTCCTCGGCCACTCCACGGTGCGGATGACCGAAAGATACGCGCACCTCGGCGCCGACTCCCTGCATTCGAAGGCGCGTAGAACGGCCATCGCGATCGGCCCCGCGACCCCCCCTCCGACGAGCCCCCGGTTGCCCACGGTTGCCCACGGGACCGTAACTAGGCTTGCAATCGTAGAGGCGGCGACGTCGGTTTCAGGCCAGGAATCTGGGGGGTTCAGAGGGTATGGGCGATCGGGGAGTCGAACCCCGGACTTCCACCGTGTGAAGATGGCACTCTAGCCTCTGAGTTAATCGCCCGAGAGGGGGAGCGTTCTAGCAAGCGCCCTCCCCGCGCGCAACGGTCAGCTCGAGCTGCCCTGATCGATGCCGAGCTTGCTGCGCAGGATGTCCGCGAAGGTGCCGAGGCCCTGCTTCGAGGCCTCCTTGCGATACTCCTTCACCGCACGGCGCTCCTCGTCCTGGAGGAAGCGCTTGCGGCTGCAGCGCAGGCCGCCGTCGCGATCGGTGCCGATCACCGTGACGTCGATCTCGGTGCCGGGCGGCCACTTCTTGCGGTGATCGGTGCCGCGCGGGGTGCCCATCTCGGCGTTCGGGATGAAGCCGCGGCCGCGCTTGCCGATCACGTTGTCGATCTTCACGTGGAGGCCGACGGGCGTGACCTGCGTGACGACCACCTTCAGCGCCCCGCCCTGCTTCGCGCGCGGCGCCCGCGACGCGGGCTCGAGCTCACCCCTCTCGTACGCCCCGACCTCGTCGGCGCTGAGCTTCGAGAGGCTGATCCGGCGCGCCTTGCGGTCGATGCGCTCGATCACGACGTGGAGCTCGTCGCCCTCCTTCACCACCTCGCCCGCGTGCTTGAGATCCTTGCCGAGCTCGGTGATGTGGAGGAGGCCGTCGATCCCCGGCGCGAGCTGGATGAACGCGCCGAACTCCGCGGTGCGAACGACGACGCCCTTGCGCGGGATCCCCTCGGCGAGCGCGTCGGAGTGCTGATCGAAGGGATCCGGCAGCAGCGCCTTGATCGAGAGCGAGACGCGGTCGAAGCGCTCCTTCTTCTTGCGATCCGCGCCCTGGACCTTGAGGACCTGGACCTCGATCGAGTCGCCGGGCTTCGCGACGTCGGCGGGACGCGCGGCGCGGTCGAAGCTGATCTCGCTCTGGTGCACAAGACCCTCGGCGCCGTGACCGATGTCGACGAAGATGCCGAACTCGCGGACCGAGGTGACGCGGCCGACGAGCTTCGTCCCGGGCTGGAGGCTCTTGAGGAAGACGCGCGCGTTCTTGCGCGCGTCGCGTTCGAGGATCGAGCGGCGGCTCACGACGAGGCCCTGGCTCCCGCCCTTGACGGTCTGGACGTGGAACTCGTGCCAGACGCCGAGCGACATCGCCGGGTCGTGCACCGCGTCGAGGGTCATGCCGTTGACCGGGCAGAACGCCCGGACGCCCGCGAGGAGGACGTCGAACCCGCCGCGGTTGTACCCGAACACGAGGCCCGGGACGCGCTCGCGCTCGTCGCGGGCGCGCGCGAGCCAGCGCCGCGTCTGCTTGCGATCGACGAGCTCGTTCACGATCGCGAGGTGACCGCTCTCGGCGATCGCGGCGATGCGGCCGCGGAACACCGACCCCTCGGGGATCGGCGGGACGCCCTCGGGCGTGATGGCGTAGTGGATCACCGCTGGGGGCTCGTCCGCCTTGGGCGCCTCGGTCTCCGGAGAGGTCGCGTCGCCCGCCTGGACCGGGGCGCTCTCCGCGGCCTCGGCCGGCGCGCTCTCCGGGCCCTCCGCCGGCGCGGACTCGATCGGCGCGCTCTCCGGGCCCTCCGCCGGCGCGGACTCGATCGGCGCGCTCGCTTCGGGCGCCTCCATCGCGCTCTCGGCGGCCTCGTCCTCGTAGGCCGCGTCGAGATCGGCCGCCGCGGACTCCATGCCCGGCGCGCTGAGCGTCCCCGCCGAGCTGTCCTCGACGGGGATCTCGACGACCGGGATCTCGCGCGGCTCGCAGAGGCGGGCGAACGCGGTCGCCTTGCCGAACACGTCGATCACCGCGACGTCGTCCTCGATCCGCGAGACCATCCCCGCGATGGTCTCGCCGACGGCGAAGAGGTGGCGGCGCAGCGACGAGTCGAAGAAGTGGTGGAACGGGAGCGGCGGGGGGGCCTTGCGCTCGGGCGCGGCACCTTCGGTCACCTCGCCGCCCTCGGCGGGGGCCTCGGCGCCCTCGGCGCCCTCGCCCTTCTTCTTCTTCCGGCGGCGGCGGCGCTTCTTCTTGGCGCCCTCCTCCCCCGCGGGCGCGTCGGACTCGGCGCCGGACGCCTCCGCCTCCTCGCCCTCCGCGGCGTCCGCGGTGGGCGCGCCGGGCTCGTCGGCCTCGACGGACGGCCCGGGCTCCGCGGCCTGGGTTTGCACGCTGGCTTCGTCGGCCGGGAGGTCTCCGGTCGGGTGGACGGCCTCGAGGGCCTCGTGATCGGCTTGATCAGACATGAAAAACGGGGCGCCGGGGAGCCGGCAACGGAAAGGGGCGGGAGCCTATGGTGGGGCACCGGGTGAGTCAAGGTGGGCCCAGCCCCGCGCCGCGCTCGCGCAGGCGCCGCGCGTAGCTGCGATAGCCTGCGCGCTCGGCGTGCGCCGCCGCGCGCGCGAGCGTGCGCGCCGCCGCCGCGGGGTCTCCGAGCGCGACGTGCGCGTGCGCGAGCATCTCGACCGCGGCGGCCGCCTCGGGGGCACGCCCGAGCTGCTCGAGCCGCTCGACGGATCGGACGAGGCCGGGCACGTAGCTCGCGTCGGGGTGCTCGCGGATCGCGAGGGCGCCGCGGAGCGCAGCGACCACGAGCCGCCCGGTCTCGCCGCGCGCGCGGTCCCCGAGACGGCCCGCGTCGTCGGCGCGGCGCGTGGCCTCGGCGAGGTCTCCCGCCGCGAGCGCGCAGACCGCCGCGCACGCGTGGAGCCGGCCGAGCTCGTCGGCGTCGGCCACGCCCTCGCCGACCTCCGCGGCCTCG
>JAYRVK010000940.1:0-10240 GCA_041918555.1 Sandaracinaceae bacterium | reverse complement strand
CGAGGGCCGTGAGCGCGCGCGTCATGGGGCGCGGAAGGTTGGCCCGCGCGAGACGCCGCGCAAGGCAGGATTGACTCGCGCGCGGCCCCACGCCTAGCGCGCGCTCGGGTGGTGCGGGATGAGGTTCGCGATCGCAGCGCTCGGGTCGTTGCTCGCGATGTGTCGAGAGGACGCGGTGAGCGGAGACGTGACGGTCGCGGGCGGCGAGTCGCGCCAGTTCCATCCGAGCTCCTGCGTCGCAGAGGGCGCCGAGGTGAGCGCGTCTGAGGACGGGCGCGTCGGCACCGGCATCACGGTGCACGTCGAGGGCGGCTTCCAGCCCGACGCGGCGGCTCGACCCGATTGCATCCGCTTCGAGCTCGAGGACGGCCACCAGATCACCGCGGGCAGCGACGCCTGCACGACGCTGAGCGGCGAGCTGCGCACGGAGGAGACGGGATCGGCGGGCGGCGTCGTCTCGGGCACCGTCCGCTTCGAGTGCGCGGCCGATGGCTACACGGCGCGGGGCGAGATCACGTACCGGCGCTGCGAGCTCGACTGAGCGTCACTCCTGCGCGGAGCTCGGCAGGAGCTCGCCGCGCATGTGCGCCCGGAGCGCGAAGCCGCCGAGCGCGGAGAGCACTACGACGAGCAGCAGCGCGACGAGGAAGAGGATCACCCCGAGGCCGCCGCGGCGCGGCGCCGTCGCGGGCGAGACCGAGACGGAGAGCGGGGCGCTCGCCGGCGCGAAGCCCGGCGCGGTCGAGGGCACGGCCGGCGGGGGGGGGACGTACGGCATCGGCACGCTCGCGTCGCCGAGGTAGAGCGTGTCGCCGCCCTGGGCCTTCACCTGGAGCTCCGGCGGGGCCGGGTACGACGGCGTCGAGCTCCCGGGCGGCGACGACGCGTACGGCGACACCTCGGCCGGCTGCGGGGTGAGCGGCGCGGGCGTGTACGGCGCGGGGGTCTGCGGGATCATCGGCGGCGGCGGCCGCGACGCGGGCGCCGGAGAGTGCATCGCGAGCGTGTGCGCCTGCGCGATCTGCTCGGGCCGGATGGGGTCCGTCACGCTGTTCTCGTCGAAGAACATCCCCGCGGACGGGCCGTCCTCCCACGCACCCTTGGTGATCCCCATCTCGGGCGTCTTCGCGAAGCCGAGCCCGTCGCGCACGTCCATCGCCTCGGGATCGACCGTCATCCCGGGCGGAGGTCCCTTCTCGAGCTCGGCGAGCGCCTCGCGCGCGGCCGACGCGTCCCACGCGAGCGTCGAGGCCTTCGAAGGGACCATGCCCGCCATGCTCTTGCTGCGCTTGCGGCGCGGGCGCTTCGTCTGCGCCTCCATCGCCTCGCGCTGCGACGCGCGGCCGATCGCCCGCCCGTACTCGTCGGCGAGCTCGCCCGCGGTCTGGTGGCGCTGCGTGGGGTTCTGCGCGAGCGCGCGGTCGATGAAGGCGCCGAGCCCGGGGAGGTCCGGCCGGTAGTGCGTGAGCGGCGTCTTGCGGCCCTCGAGCAGGCAGCCGAGGAGCTGTCCGTAGTCCTGCGCGGGATAGGGCGAGGCGCCCGTGAGGCACTCGTAGACGATCACGCCGAACGAGTAGATGTCGCTCGCGGGCCCCGTCTTCGACGCGTCCTTGATCTGCTCGGGCGCCATGTACCGGGGTGTGCCGATGATCATCCCGCTCGCGGTGAGGGACTTGTCCTGCCGCGCGACGCGCGAGAGGCCGAAGTCGACAAGCTTGGCGCGCGGCGATCCGGTGGCCGGGAGGAAGATGTTGTCGGGCTTGAGGTCGCGGTGGATCACCTCGGCCTCGTGCGCGACCTCGAGCGCGCTCGCGATGCAGTCGACGATCTCCTGGAGGTCGAAGAGGTCGTCGAAGCGGCCCCCGTTCTGCAGGCGCGTCTTGAGGGTCACGCCCTCGAGGAGCTCCATCGCGAGGTAGGGGATCCCCTCGGGCGTCTTGTGGAACGCGTGCACCTCGACGATGCACGGGTGCCCGATCGACGCGAGGACGTCGGCCTCGCGCTTGAAGCGCGCGACCGTCTCGGCCTCGGCGAGCCGCTCGCCGTGCAGGACCTTGAGCGCGACGCGCCGGTCCGAGTGGATCTCGGTCGCGGCGTACACGCGCCCCATCGCCCCCGCGCCGAGGACCGCGTCGATGCGGTACCGATCGGCGAAGAACGACCCCGGCGCGAACGTCGGCATCATCACCGTGCTCTCGTCTTCGTCGAACACGCTGGGGCGCATCATACCGGATTACTCTGGCCGCATGCCGGAACCGTCGGATGCGTTCTTCGTACCCGTGGATCGGGGGAGCCTGGCCGCCCTCGTGCCCGCGGTCCACCGCGCGGAGCGGGCCGCGGTGGCGCAGCGCGCCGCGCTCGCGCGGCTGCTCGAGCTGGCCGACGATCTGCGGGCGGACGCGGTGGCGCGCCTGCGCGAGCGGGGCGCGTCGGAGGCGCAGGTCGAGCGCTACGAGGCCGCGTTCCTCGCCCAGAGCGAGGCCGCCCTCGACGCCGGCGCGGCCCTCGACTCCGCGCTGGGCGCGCTGAGCCGGGCCGCGCAGGCGATCGTCGACTGATTCGAGTCCTCCGGGGGCCCAGCGCGCCCGCCTGGGCTCGATCGATTTGTCGACCCTCGCCGAGCGCACGGGCGGGTAGGCTCACGAGATGCGCGCCTCGTGGACCGCGATCTCCGTGACTGACCTCGAAGTCCCGCAGGCGAGCGGCGTCGCGTCGCTCGGAGACGGACGCTTCCTCGTCGTCGACGACGATCGCGGCGTGTACCTCGCCGACGCGAGCGGCGCGGCCGAGCTCGTCGCGAGCCGCGACGATCACCCGGAGCTGCGCGACCTCGAGGGGATCTGCGTCGGCCCCGACGGCGACGCGTGGGTCCTCAGCGAGCGGACGAGCGCGATCTACGCGCTCCCGATCCAGCGCGCGAAGGGGCGCGTGCGGCTCGGCGCGCCGCGGCTCGTCGGGGAGGTCGAGCACGTCGCGAAGAAGAAGAACAAGGGCTGGGAGGGCCTCGCGCTCTGGCCCGGGTCGCCGCCGCGCCTGCTCGCGTGCCACGAGGACAAGCCGCGGCGCATCGGGGTCTTCGACGCGGACCTCACGACGATCGCGATGCTCGCGCTCCCCGACGCGCTCGACGACGCGCTCGCGGATCTCAGCGATCTCACCGTCGAGCCGCGCTCCGGGCACGTCCTCGTGCTCAGCGACGAGTCGCAGGCGATCGCCGAGGTGCGCGTGGCGCTCGACGACGACGGGGTCCCCTCTGGGCTCGAGCCGATCGGCGTGACGGAGCTCGACCTCGGCAAGAAGGAGAAGCCCGAGGGCATCTGCTTCGACGAGGCCGGCGTGCTCTGGCTCGTCACCGACGGCAAGCCGCACCTCTACGCGCTCACGAGGGAGCGCTGAAGGTCAGCCGGAACCGCACGAAGACGCCCCCGCGCGGGGCCTCCGGCGGGAGCTCGTAACGCAAGATCTCTTGCTTGACGCAGTCTTCGAGCGGCGGGTCGTCGAGGGTCGAGGCCTCGGTGGTCACGCGGATGATCTGCGCGGCGGACACGTACACGCGCAGCGCGTGCTCGCCCGCGAGCCCGGGGCGCTCGACGAGCCGGTCCGCGTAGCAGCGCTCGGCGCGCTCGAGGAGCGCGTCGGTGTGCTCGCGGACCTCGTCGGCGAAGTCCTCGGGCGGCGGCGCACCGTCGAGGGTGATGTCGGTCGCGACGACCGACCGCGTGGCGCTCGGGACGGGCGCCATCGGCGGTCGGTTGCACGCGACGAGGAGGGCGAGGAGCGGCGCGGCGCGGCGCATGCGCCTCGAGGATAGCTCAGGCGAGCTTCGCGTACGCCGGCTGGCTCGGGAGGTACGCGGGCGCGGGGCTCGACGGGAGCGCCTTCTGCCGCTGCCAGGTGTCGACGAGGGTCGTCGCGCCCGGCTTGGCCTTCGCGATCGGCGCGAAGAACAGCCCGGGGAGCACCGCGCTGAGCTTCGCGCGGCCGGTGGTGAACGCGAGCGCGATCTTCTTCGTCATCAGGCCGCTGACCTTCGCGCTCGAGATCTCGCTCCACGCGAAGCGCTCGACCTTCTCCATGCGGTCGTAGAAGAGCCCGCGCTTGTGCTGGACCACGAGCAAGCGGCGCTCGGTCGCGATGAAGAGGAAGGTCGTGAAGAAGAGCGGGATGCCGAGCGCCCAGATCGGCTTGTGCACTGCGGCCGTGGTCGCGACGACGGTCTCCTGCGGGGCGTGCGCCTTGGCCAGGGTGTCGATGTACTGCGCGTTGAACTTGATCGCCATGTTCGAGTCTCCTCCGATGTGGATTCGGAGGGAGCCCAGTGCAGCGCGGGTGCCAGGGGCCCGGATCCCTTGCGAATCGTGGGGTGTCACGCGCGCGCGCGGCGGTGTCTCGCTCCGCGCGGCGCTCGGTCCCAGTGCTCGATTCCCTCGACGAGGGCGAGCATGGCACGAGCCGGAGCACGGCGGCGCCGCGCCCTCGGGGTCCGCGAACCGAGCGAGGCGCGCCCGCGTCGCGCTACGCTGTCGCGAATGGTCTCACGCGAGGCGACGTGCTCACCGACTCTCATGATCGACGTCGGCGCGGATCGCGGGAGCGCCGGGAGGGCGAGCTCGGACCTCTCGTTCCCACCTGAGGTCCCTTGAGCGACTCGGGGAAGTGGTGGGTCGGGATCGTCGCGCTCGTCGCGGCGCTCGGCGCGGGCGCGGCCTACCTCTGGGTCCGGGCCGACCTCGAGGCGCGCATCGCGGCCTTCGCGCTCGCCATCGATCGCATCGGGAGCGCGCGAGGCGGCGCCATCCCGACCACGGATCAGTTCACCGACGAGGTCCGCGCGGTCGCGGCCGAGCGCGAGCTCGAGCTGGCCGCGCTGACCGTGACGCGCTCCGAGGAGTCCGGCCTCGACGCGACCGGGCGGCTCGCGCAGGACCGCATCGGTGGCCGGAGCCAGCTCCGGATGCGGCTCGTGCGCTACCACGTCGAGGCGACGGTGATCGCGCGGAGTGGGTTGCTGTCGCGCACCGGCCTGGTCGCGCAGGACCAGACCTTCCGTCGAGAGGTCACCCTCGACACGCCGAACGCTCGCCCGCCGACGCCCTCCTCGCCCGAAGAGGAGCCCGCCGTACCGCGCGGTGTGTTCTGACGGCTAGCGAGGCCAGTCGACTTCGCCTAGCGTCGGCGCGATGCGCGACGCGATCCTCCTCGGCCTCCTCCTCACCCTCTCCGCCTGCTCCGGATCCGGGACGGAGGACGGCGGTCTCGGCGACGCCGGGCCCGCGGACGGGGGGCCCGGACGGGTCGACGCGGCCGCGCCCGCCGATGCGGGCGGCCTCGACGCGGCGAGCCCGGCCGACGCGGGCAGCGACGCCGGGGTGACGGCCCCCGACGCGGGGCCGCCCGACGCGGGCGCGCCGTGCGGCGCGGAGCGCCCCGACGTCTCGGGCATCCGAGGGACCGAGGGCCTGGTGATCGCGCGCGACGGAACCCTCTACTACTCGACGGGCTCGAGCGTGGGCCGCCTGCGCCCGGGCGAGGCCCCCGAAGACGCGTGGTCGCTCGTCATGGGCATGCGCGTCTGGGGCCTCACCCTCGACGCGACCAACGAGACCCTCTTCGCCGGCGTGCCCGGCTCCGGCGTCTACGCGGTGGACGTCGCCACGGCGCGCAGCACGCGGATCGTCTCGGGCGGGTCACCGAACGGCCTCGCGATCGGCGCCGACGGCGCGCTCTACTACTCCGACTTCGGCGGCGACGCGGTCTACCGCGTGCTCCCCGACGGGAGCGATCGCGCGCTGGTCACCGCGTCGCCGATCGCCGCGGCGAACGGCGTCGCGTTCGAAGCGGACGGCGCGCTCCTCGTGGCCAGCTACGCGACCGGCGTGCTCCTCCGCCTTCGGCTCACCGACGGCGTCGAGACGGATCGCGCGACCGTCGCGACGGGGCTGGGCAGCCCCGACGGCGTCGCCCTCGACGCGCTCGGGCGGATCTACGTCACCGACAATTCCGGCGGGACGCTCACGCGCCTCGACGCGGACGGGAGCCGGCCCCTGGTGCTCGCGACGCGCATCTCCGCCGCCGCGGCGATCGAGTTCGGCGCGGGCGCGCTCGACTGCGAGGACGTCTACGTCGCGTCGAGCGGCGCGCTCGTCCGCCACGACGGCGACAGCCGCGGCGCCTCCGTTCCCTGGCACTGAGCACGCTCGACCGCGTGGGAGCGACGCTTCATCCGGTCGGTGTGAAGAGCCCGCCGCTCGCGGACAGCGTGCCTCGGACCGTTCGCCCGACGATCGAGCGCCCCTCGATCCGCTCGGCCTGGATGCTCAGGTCGACGTCGGTGCCTCGGTCCTCGACGGTGCTCCACGTGATCTCGTGTCCGCTGGGGTTCTCCGTCACCTCGATCGCGTAGGCGGCGAGCATCAGGCCGCCCTCGCCGCTCGCCGGGCCGGCGATCCACACGAGGAAGCGAAGCGTCGGGTGACCGGGCCCGATCCGGACCACGTGCCCATAGGCGCGAGCCGGATCGAGGTCTCCGGTCGGGGCGTCGTACCCCGCGGGCAGCGACGATCGACGATCGACGATCTCACCCAGGATGCCGGTCGGCGTCGCCACCATCGCGGGCTCCGGCGGAGGCGCCTCGGGCGCCGCCGGAGGCTGCGTCGCCGGAGGGACCGGCGCGGCGCGCTCGCCTCCGCCGCTGCACCCCGCGAGGGCGAGCACGAGCAGCGGAGCCGCGATGGCGCGTCGAGCGCACGGGAGGCTGTCAATGATTGTTTCCATGATACAGATCACCACCCGACGAACGCGCGGATGAACATGCCGGCCAGCCAGAGCCCGAGGCCCAAGAAGGCGAGCGCGAACGAGTAGAACACGAGCTTGAACAGGAGGTCGAAGGGGTCGCTTGCCACGCGCGCCAACCACATGTGCGCCGCGGACCGCCGCGTGCGCCGAGCGCGATCGACGGGGACGCGGATGCTCTCCTGGGGCAGCACGTCGTCGAAGAACGAATCGCCGAAGTCATCGCTCGCGTTCTTCACGGTCACCCGCTCTGCGTCCACCGACGCGACGTATACGAGCTCCCACCCGAATTGCCGCTTCGCGTAGACGCGATCGCCGGCCTGCACGCGCTCGCGAGTGACCATCACGAGATCTTCGACCTTCACGCTCGCCGTGTCCCGCTCGGTCTGCACGGAGATCGCGTCGGGTCCGTCGCAGGCGACGACGGTCCCGAGCTCGTAGCCATCGAACCCATCCGAGAGCATCACCTCCTGGCGTGCGCTCACGGGGCGAGGGTGCTCCTGCTGCTCGTCGCAGTACCCGCACGTGACGTCGCGGACCCCAGCCCCGGCGGGCAACGGCGCGCCACAGCCGGCGCAGTCGCTCGGGTCGCTCATCGCGCGCACGCTTCGATACGGCAGCGAGCCGGGCAATGTCGATGCGATTTCTCCGCCACCGCGCTGCGCATCGAGCCACGGGAGGTCACGGCCGAGCCGGAGGGGATCGGGGGACGAGCCGCACCACCGCGCCCTCCGCCGGCGCCAGGGTGAAGCCGCGCGAGACGGCGGGCTCGGGCGGCCCCGTGGCGGCGATCCGGAACCGGCGGAGCGCCTCGGCGACGATGAGGCGCATCTCGTAGAGCGCGAAGGCCATCCCGATGCAGCGGCGGGAGCCGCCGCCGAAGGGGACGTACGCGAAGGGGCGCGGGCGCGCGTCCAGGAAGCGCTCGGGGTCGAAGCGCTCGGGCGCCGGCCAGTTCGCCGGGTTGCGATGCGTCAGGTGGATCGAGACGTACACCAGCGTCCCGCGAGGGAGCGCCCAGCCGCCGATCCTCTGAGGTCGCCGCAGCACCCGCGCGACCAGCGGGAAGACCGCGTGGAGCCGGAGGGTCTCGGCGACGATCGCGTCCGTCCACGGGAGCGCGTCGTCGTCGGCGGCGCGCTCGACCTCGGCGTGCGCGCGCGCCTGCGCCTCGGGGTGGAGCGCGAGGCACGAGAAGTCCCAGGCCAGCGCGGACGTGCTCGTCTCGTGGCCCGCGCTCAGCAGCGTCACGAGCTCGTCGCGCAGGTCCTCGTCGCGCATCGGGCGGCCGTCCTCGTAGCGAGCCTCGACGAGCATGGCGAGGACGTCGTCGCGGCCCGGGTCGCGACGCGCGTGCGCACGTCGCTCGCGAATCAGCCGGAACAGCAGGCGATCGAGGGCCGCGCGCTGGGCGACGAAGCGGCCCCAGGGCGTGAGGCGGCCGAGGTCCACGCGCAGCGCGGGCACGAGGTTGAGCACCGAGAAGTCGTCGAAGAGCTCGAGGATCGCGCGCCGCAGCGCGGCGAGCTCCGCGCCGCCGACGCCGAAGACCGTGCGAAGGATGATGTCGAGCGTGATCGCGCGAACCGCGGGCTCGATCGCGAACGGGCGTTCGACGGGCCACGCCGCGATCGCGCGCCGCGCGAGGTCGCGGATCGTCGCGCCGTAGGCCTGCATGCGGGACGCATGGAACGGCGGCATCAGGAGCTTGCGCTCGCGCAGGTGCCTCTCTCCGTCCATCAGGAGGAGCGAGCTGCGCCCGACGAAGGGCTCCATCCAGCGCAGCGCGTCGCCCACGCTGACGTCCTCGGGCCGCAGGCCGAAGACGTCGCGGACGCACGACTCGTCCGAGAACACGACGACGGGAGGCAGGGTCGGCAGGCGCAGCGAGAACGTCGAGCCGTACCGCGCGCGGCAGCGCTCGAAGAAGGCCGGCTGCCGGAGGACGAAGAGCGCGCCCTGCGCGATCGGCGGCAGGCGCGGACCGGGCGGGTAGTCTTGATCTGCCATCCGAGATCGTATCTGCTCCCTCACCGTGTCGATTCCCGAGCGGGTGCGCGCGAGGCTGAACGAGCGGTACCTCGATCTGCTGTGCTCCGTGTACCTCTACAACGAGCACCGCGGCTACCGCGGTCTCGATCGCGTGCTCGACGGGGTCCGCCGGATGGTCCCCGCGGGCGATCCGTTCATCGCGCAGATCGAGAAGCACCGCGCCGACGAGCGCAAGCACTACGTGATGTTCAGGCGCTGGTTCGAGCGGCGCGGCGTGATGCCGTACGACGTCGGCCACGCGGGCCACATCGACGGCATCATCCAGATGTTCTTCGGCCGCGCGATCGACGACCTCGAGCCCACGCCGTTCGTGTCCGACGAGGCGAAGTTCGCCCGGCTCTGCCGCGCCATCGCGCTCACCGAGCGGCGGGGCATGCGGCAGGTGCGGCAGTTCCTCTCCGAGCCCGTCGTCCAGGCGGATCCCCACCTCATCAAGATCTTCCGGGTCGTCGAGCGCGACGAGCCCTCGCACTGGGAGCCCTACGAGGAGTGGCTGAAGAGGCGCGGCCTCCCGCAATCTCGCTTGCGCGAGCGCATCGGCGACACCGCGGCGCACGTCGTCCTCGTGGCCGGCAAGTTCCCGCTCATGCTCGTGAACCCGAGGCTGCCGCGGCGCACGGACTGGCCCGACGACGGCGAGGATCCGCGCGAGCAGGGCGAACGTCCCTCGCCCGATGGCGCCTGAGCCCGACGCGACCTTCGTGGTCGGGGCCGGGTCCGCGGGTGCGGTGATCGCTTCGCGCGCGACCGAGGCGCGCGAGCGTCAAGTCGTCTTGCTCGAGGCGGGACCCGACTACGCCGATCCGGCGAGCGTGCCCCCGGATCTTCGCGACGGGACGCGCAACGCGCTGAGCTCGCACGACTGGGGCTACCGATACCGCCCGCGGGCCGGCGCGCCGCTCCTGCCTCAGCCGCGCGGCCGCGTGGTCGGCGGATCGTCCGCGGTCAACACGTGCATCGCGCTGCGCGGCCAGCCGTCGGACTACGACGAGTGGGCGTCGCTCGGCTTGCCCGAGTGGTCCTGGGAGCGCTGCCTCCCCGCGTTCAAGCGGCTCGAGCACGACCTCGACGTGAAGAACGAGTGGCACGGCCAGGACGGGCCGCTGCCGATCCGCCGACACCGCCCCGAGGAGCTGACGGCGTGGCAGTCGGCGTTCCTCGGCGGCTGCGACGAGCTCGGGCTCCCCCGCTGCGCGGACACCAACGACCCCACGACCACGGGGTCCGGCTTCCACGCGATGAACCTCTTGCACGGCGAGCGGGTGAGCGCCGCGCGGGCGTACCTCATGCCCGCCGTCCGCGCGCGCGCGAACCTCTCGATCCGCGCGGACGTCCTCGTGCGCCGCGTGGTGATCACGAACCGCCGCGTCGAGGCGCTCGAGGTCGAGTCGCGAGG
>JAYRVK010000939.1:0-13527 GCA_041918555.1 Sandaracinaceae bacterium | reverse complement strand
CGAACCGCCGCGCACGATCCAGGCGAGCCGTCGCGCGAGCTCGGGGTGCTCGGCCAGCGCGCCCGCGAGCGCGGGGGGCTCGCCGCCGCCGCTCGCGAGCCGCACCTCGAGGCCGAGCCACACCGCGATCGGGAGGACACCGAAGAGCACCTCGACGAGGAGCGCCGCGCCGCCGAGCGACGTCGAGGACATCTGCTCGACGAACCGCGCGCGTCCCCCGAACGCGGACCACTGCTCGTAGAGATGGAACCCGGCCCAGAGGAGCACGACCCCCGAGCTCGTGAGCTCGCGCGCGCGCCAGAGCCGCTCGGTGGGGGCCGCCACGACGCGAGAGCGTAGCCGCAATCCGGCTCCGGAGCGGCCTTTCGCGACGTGCTACCGTGCGCGGCCGATGGACGGGCGCTTCGTGCTGGTCGTGAACCCGCGCGCGGGTGCGGGCGCCGCGGGACGGCGGCTGCCGGTCCTGCGCGCCGCGCTCGATCGACGCGGGGCGGAGCACGAGCTGCGGCTGACCGAGTCGCCGCGCGACGCGACGCGCATCGTCCGCGAGGTGCTGAAGCGGGGCTCGCACGCCGGCGTCGCGGTGGTCGGTGGAGACGGCACGCTCAACGAAGCGGTGAACGGGTTCTTCGAGGAGGACGGCGGCGCGATCCCCACCGACGCGTGGCTCGCCCCCCTCCCCTGCGGCACCGGCGGCGACTTCCGCCGCACGCTGAAGATCAAGAAGGGCGACTTCGACGCGATGGTCGAGCGCATGCTCGCCGCGAGCCCCCGCCCGATCGACGCGGGCTGGCTCACGTTCGTCGACGAGCGCGGAGAGCCGGGGGGATGCGCGTTCGTGAACATCGCGAGCTGCGGGCTCGGCGGGCGCGTCGTCCGCAAGGTCGACGCGGGCCCCAAGTGGATGGGCGGGACCCCGGCCTTCCTCCTCGGGACGGTGCGCGGGATGATCGGCTACGCGAACCAGGGCGTGCGCGTGCGCGTCGACGACGGAGCGCCGCGCGAGCTCCGGGTCTTGAACCTCGCCGTCGCGAACGGGCGCTACTTCGGGGGCGGGATGCAGATCGCGCCGCGGGCCGAGATCGACGACGGGCTCTTCGACGTGGTGGGCCTCGAGATGAGCTCGCTCGCGATCCTCGCGCGCGCCGCGCGGATCTACGGCGGCACGCACCTCGAGCTGCCGGGGGTGTGGCACACGCGGGGCAAGCGCGTCGTCGTGGAGGCCCTCGACCCGCGCGAGACGGTCCTGCTCGAGGCCGACGGCGAGGCTCCGGGCGCGCTGCCCGCGACCTTCGAGCTGCGCCCGGGGGCGCTCCGCCTCAAGGCCTGATGCGCGCGCGCCGCGTCGCCTTCGCCGCCCTCGCGGGCGCGCTGATCGCGGTCGGCGGTGCACCCCTCGAGCTCTCGTTCCTCACGCTGCTCGCGCCGGGGGCGCTGCTGTTCGCGCTCGAGGCCGACGCGTTCGCGTCAAACAAACTTGCGATCGTCCTCGGGCTGACGACCGGGTTCGTCGCGAACGCGATCAGCATGTACTGGATCGTCCCGCTCCTCGAGCGCTTCGGAGGCTTCCCGACCGCGCTCGCGCTCGCGCTCGGCGCGCTCCTCTTCCTCGGGCAGTCCCTGCCGTACGTCGTCGGCGCCTGGCTCGCGGCGGCGCTGATGCGCGCGGGCGCGCGCGGCTGGCTCGTGGTGCCGGCGGCGCTCACCGTGGGCGGCTCGCTCGCGCCCGCGATCTTCCCGTGGCGCTACGGGCTCTCGCAGCTCGCGTTCCTCGAGTACGCGCAGGTCGCGGAGCTCGGCGGGCTGCCCCTCCTCGACTGGCTCGTCGCGACGGCCGGCTGCGGGCTCGTCGCGGCCGCGCGCGAGCGACGCCGCGCGCCCGCGATCGCCGCCGTGCTGGCCCTCGCGCTGCCGCCGCTCTACGGCGCGGTGCGCCTGCCCTCGGTGCGCGCGGAGCGGGCCGCGGCGCCGATCCTGCGCGTCGGCGTCCCACAGCCGAACGTGAGCATCGAGGAGAAGCACGATCCGCGGCGCTCCCTCGCGCAGCTCGCGCGGCTCCAGGCACAGACACGCGAGCTCGAGGCGCAGGGCGCCGAGCTGGTGGTGTGGCCCGAGACCGCGTACCGCTTCCCGCTCCCGCGCACCGCGACGCGCGACCGGGGGGGGCCGCTCGCGATCCTCGGCGAGGGCGTGCGCGGCCCGCTCGTCGTGGGCGTGATCACCACGACGGGGCCCGAGCACCGCTACCTCGCGCTCGACGCCGAGGGCCGCGTCGCGGCCACGTTCACGATGGGCGAGGAGGAGCGCTTCAACTCCGCCGTCGCGGTGGCGCGGGATGGTCGGTTCGTCGGGATCGCCGACAAGGTGCACCCGCTCGCGTTCGGCGAGCACACGCCGCTCTGGGAGTGGCTGCCCTTCCGGGAGCACGTCCCGCGCGGCATCTCCGCGGGATCGGGCCCCCAGATCCTCCAGCTCGCGGGGGCGCGGTTCTCGGTGCTCAATTGCTACGAGGATCTGCTCGCCGAGCACGTGCGCAGCGAGGCGGCGCACGCGCCGGAGCTCCTCGTGAACGTCACGAACGACGCGTGGTTCGGCGACACGAGCGCGCCCCACCTCCACCACATGAACGCGCGGATGCGGGCCATCGAGACGCGGCGCGATCTCGTGCGCGCCGTCAACACGGGGGTCAGCGGGCACACCGCGTCGAGCGGCGAGGATCTCGTACGCACCGAGGCGTTCGTGCGTACGGCCTTCGTCGCAGACGCGCGGCGGCTCGGCGGAGCCACGCCGTGGACCCGCTTCGGCGACTGGCCGTGCGCCGCGCTCCTCGGCGCGCTCCTCGGCTTCGTGCTCGCGCGCCGCCGGTTGACGCGATGAGCGGTTCCGCGCTCGACTGCCGCATGGCGCGCGCATCCACGGCCCCGATCGTCCTCGCCGCGTGGCTCGTCGCCTGTGGGGACGCGCCGCCGGGGACCGTCGAGCCGGTGGCGGCGCCCGAGCGCACGGCCGCGCAGGACGCGGCGATGCGCGCGCTCCTCGTCGACCTCGCGCGCCACCGCGCGTGCGACCTCCTACGCGATCGCTTCGTCCCCCTCCCGGAGGATCGGCCGGGCGCGGCGCGGCGCGTGGTCGAGGGCCGGCTCTGGGTCGATCGCTGCGAGGTGCGTCGCGAGGAGGACCGGCTCGCGCTCGAGCTCTCGGGCCGCGGCTGGCAGTGGGTCGAGCGCAGCGCGCCCGGCCCGCTCGGGAGCAGCTTCACGGTGCGCGGTACGGTCCGCCTCGAGGTGAGCCTCGCGCTCGAGAGCGCGCTCGACGTCCGCTACGACGAGGGCTCGCGGCGCGCGCTCATCGCGCTGACACCGACCCGTGCCCCGACCGCGACGGTGCGGCCGATCGGCACGATCCCGGTCGCGCCCGACGGGGGCTGGTCGAGCATCATCGGCGGACTCGGGGGGCTGTTCGGGGTCTCGCCCGCGGAGCAGGCGCGGCCCCTGCTCGAGGAAGAGGCCGCGCGGATCGTGCGCCAGCAGCTCGCGCAGGGCGCCACCCTCTCGCTCGATCTGTGCACCGGACAGCCCGACGTCGTGCTCGGCCCGGTCGGCGACGAAGGCGCGATCGAGCCGCCGCCGTTTCCGAGCGACGACGCGCGCTGGCTCGACAACCAGCGGGTGCGCCTGCACGAGGGCGGGCTCGAGCTGAGCGGCCCCTGGGACACCACCGATGGAGACGCGACGTTCGATCTCGAGGTCGAGCTCGGCGGGCCCGTCGAGGCGTACGTGCTGTGCCGCGCGGACGCGGCGCTCCTCGCGTCGAGCTACCTCGCGGGCGGGCAGGCGACGCCCGCGGGCCACGTCTCGCACCAGCGCGTGCAAGCTCGGGCCAGCCTGGCGCTGCGTGCGACGGACTGTGAAGCTCCGCACGTCGTCTTGACATCGATCGCCGACGCGACGGTGCGCTACCGGGTGCGGCGCGAGGGGCTGGCGCGGGAGGCCCTCGTCGACTGCGAGCCGTGATCGCACGCCTCAGCGCGAGGCGCGGGGGAACGCGAGCAGCGTGAGTGGCTCGTCGCTCCTCGAGAAGGCGATCACCTGACCGATGTCGACGTCGTGCACGATGCGCGGCCCGTCGAGGTAGAGGCGGCCCTCCCGGATCTGCGTGGTGACGCGCAGGACCTCGTCCTCCTTGATCAGCCCGAGACGCAGGCGGTAGCTGCCCTCCGCCGGGTGATAGGGCTCGCGCACGACGTACTGGATCTGCCGCGACGCGGGCGGGAGGATCTTGCCGCCCGCCGAGCGCTGGGCCGCGGTGGATCCCGCCGCGGGGCCGATCCACAGGCCGCTCGACTTCTGCGGCTCGTCGAGGCCGCGGAACGAGAGGATGTAGCGCGTCGTCGCGGCCGGAGAGACGTGGCAGAAGAGCGCGTCGTTGAGCACCCGGCGGTTCAGCACCGCTCCGTCGAGCGAGACCTGCATCCGCGTGAGGCGGCTCGCTCGGAGGCCACCCTCGACGGCGGCGGCGAGGACCTCGCGCACCTGTCCCTTCCGACCGCCGCAGAAGTGGCCGACGCTGTGGAGCGGCGCGCTGTTGATCGCCAGCACGGGGACGCCGGGCGGGACCCGATGGGAGGCCCAGAGCAGCGTCCCGTCGCCGCCGATCGTCACGATGAGGTCGAAGTCCTCGACGAGGCCCTCGTCGCTCCGGTAGCGGAACACGCCCTTGAGCCCGAGGTCACGGACCGCGTCCCGGGCCTCCTCGAGGGTCTCGACGTGATCGGTGTCGGCCGACAACACGTGTTGCACCGAACGGTCCCCGCGATCGACGAGGTCCTTCACGCGGCCGTTCTTCCGCTCGCGGACGTAGATCTGGTACGCCGACTTCTTGTAGATGAAGAGGACGCGCGCGGTCACGCGCCGCGCTCCCGGTCGGCGAGGCGGCGGATCGCGAGCTCGGTCTTGATGTCCGAGACGACGCCCGAGGCGCACGCGGCGAGCGCCTCGCCGAGCGGCAGGAAGCGCACGCGCGCGCGCTCCTCGACGGGGGTCCCGTCCTCCGTCGGCGCGCCGAACGCCGACGAGTCGACCTCGGCGATCGCGAAGTGGAGCCGCTCCGCGAGCACGCCCGGGCTCAGCGTGACCGGCCCTCCGAGGAGCTCGAACGCCTCGGGCGCGAGCGCGGCCCCCACCTCCTCGAGCGCCTCGCGCGCCGCGCACGCGAGCACGCCCTCCTCGCCCTCCTCGCCCGGCTCGATCAGGCCCGCGGGCACCTCCCACTGGACCGCGCCCTCGCCGCGCAGCGCGAGCGGCGGGCGGATCGCGCTCCGGAGGCACACGTGGATCCCCGAGGGCCCCCGCTCCACGAGGACGATCGCGACGGCGTCGAGCGCGCTCCGGTCCACGAGATCGTAGGAGTAGGTCTCGCTGCGCGTGCCGTCCGCGTAGCGGTTGCGCAGCGTGAGGCGACGCAGGCGCAGAAAGCCGACGTCGCAGCGCGCGGTCGCGGAGCGATCTTCGACCACGTCGATCTCGACGTCGGGGAGCTCGAGGTCGCTCATGAGGTCCTCCAGGTCAGGCCGGCCGAGGGTGAGAACAGCGCGGTCTCTCCGTCTCCGAGGATGCCCCACACCTCGAGGCCGACGTCGATGGCGACGCCGCCTCCGAGCGCGAAGAGCAGGTACGCAGCGCCCGCGACGAAGCCTCCGACCGTCAACTTGACTTCCTGTGTCGCGCCCCCCCACAGCCCACCGCGCGCGCGGATGGACACGCCGACCACGTCCCCGAGCAGCTCGAGCGCGACCGAGGCGCCGAGCGGCATGAAGACCCGGTTGCGCACGTCCTCCTCGGCGGGGACCGCGGACACGCCGAAGAAGCCCCCGAAGCGGAGCACGTCGAAGGGGAACCAGAGGTCCGCGCTCACCCCGCCCCCGAGATCGGCCTGCGGCGAAGCGAGGAAGTGACCTTGCACCCCGCCGGCGAGGCCCTCCTGCGCCGCGGCGGGCGCGGGGAGCGCGAGGGCGAGGCACAGCGCCAGGACACCGCGGAGCATGCTCACTTCGGGATCTTCGCGGCGTCGGCGAGGAAGCGCTCGAGGCCGAGGTCGGTGAGCGGGTGCTTGAGCAGCTGGAGGATCACCTTGTGGGGCATCGTCCCGACGTCCGCGCCGAGCATCATGGCGTCGACGACGTGCTTCGGGTGCCGGATCGACGCGGCGAGGATCTCGGTCGTCAGCCCGTAGTTGTCGTAGATGGTCCGGAGCTGCGCGATCAGCTCCATTCCGTCGCCGCTGATGTCGTCGATCCGCCCGAGGAACGGGCTGATGTAGGTCGCGCCGGCCTTGGCCGCGAGCATCCCCTGCGGCGCGCTGAAGCACAGCGTGACGTTGGTCTTGATGCCCTCGTCGGTCAGCGTCCGCACCGCCTTGAGGCCCTCGGCGACGAGCGGGATCTTCACCACGACGTTGCGGTGCCACTTCGCGATGTCGCGCGCCTCGCGGAGCATGCCCGCGAGGTCGGTCGCGATCACCTCGGCGCTGATCGGGCCGTCGACGATCTCGCAGATCTCCTCGACGACCTCGCGGTAGCCCCGGCCGGTCTGGGCGACGAGCGAGGGGTTGGTGGTCACGCCGTCGAGCACTCCCATCGCGGCGGCGTCGCGGATCTCCTTCACGTCCGCGGTGTCGATGAAGATCTTCATGGACGCCCTCATAGCACCGCGGCGCGCGGGGCGGAACCGGGACGCTGCGTGCTACCCTGGCCTCGATGGGAGACGCGGCCCTCCACCAGCGCACCGAGCTGCCAGTGTACCGGATCAGCGTCGCGAAGTACCACGCGATGCGGGACGCGGGGATCTTCGACGAGGACGACCAGCTCGAGCTGATCGAGGGGGTGCTGGTACCGAAGATGACCAAGAACCCTCCGCACCGGCTCGCGACCAAGCTCCTCCGGGACGCGCTCGAGGGGATCCTCCCCGAGGACTGCTACGTCGACTCGCAGGAACCGATCACGACGGCCCGCAGCGAGCCGGAGCCGGACGTGGTGATCGTGCGTGGCAGTCCCCGCGACTACGCCGATCGCCACCCGGGCCCGCAAGATCTCTTGCTCGTCGTCGAGGTCGCGGACGAGAGCCTCGAGCGGGACCGCGGCGAGAAGCTGCGCGCCTACGCGTCCGCGGGCGTGGTCGCGTACTGGATCGTCAACCTGCGCGAGCGCGTCGTCGAGGCCCACGGCGCGCCGTCCGACGGACGCTACGGGGCGCGGCGGATCTTCCGGGCCGGCGAGGCGGTGCCCGTCGAGCTCGACGGCTCGCTCGCGGGCTCGATCCCCCTGGACGCGATCCTGCCGTGACGCGGCGCGGTGACTATTCGCGGCGAGCGGCCGTCGAACCGTCGTGAACCGCTTCTCCTCGGCCGCCGCGGCGGTGCTCGCGTTGCTCGTGACCGCGCGCGCCACCGCGCAAGAGACGCTCCCTCCGCACGACGCGCTGCGCGCACCGCTGAGCCCCCTGACCGGCCCCGATCTCGAGCGGCTCGCGCCGCTGATGGCGATCGGCGTGGCGGGCGTCGTCGAGCACGACATGCCGCCGCTCCTCCCGGCGATCCACTACGCGCTCACGATCGACGCGCCGGCCGAGACGGTGGCCGCGATCCTCACGCGCCCCGAGGACTTCGACGAGCTGTTGCCCGCGGTGAGCGAGGTGCGGATCGAGGAGCGCCAGGGGAACGCCGTCGCGTACCACTGGCAGTGGCAGACGTCGGTCTTCTCGCTCGGCGGCCGCGCGGTGCTCACGACGTTCGCGCCGCCGCCCGCGCAGCGCGAGCGCGGCTGGCGCATCGTCGTGGAGCGCACGGAGGGCGACCTCGGGCACGGCCGCGAGGTGTGGCGGATCCGCCCGACGGGCCCTGGCCGCTCGACGCTGGTGCTCTCGACGCGGATGGACCTCTCGGACGCGAACTACGTGACGCGGCAGATGCCGAGCTCGGGCCGCAGCCTGAGCCGCTCGATCACGATGACGACGGGCCTCGCGATGGTGCTGCGGATCCAGGCGGAGGCGGAGCGCCGCGCGGGGAGGCCACCCCGCGTGCTCGAGACGGAGCTGCGCCGGCCGGCGATCGACGTGCGACCGCTCGAGCCGATGCTCACGCACGCGGACGTGGTGCTGATCGAGGCGACCGCGGACGCGTTCCGGCAGAGCGCGGTGGTGACGCGCTATCCGCGGCGCGAGGCGCAGGTGCGGAGCATCATGGCGGACCCGGTCGCGTTCAGCGAGGCGCTGATCCAGGGGAGCACCGCGACGGTGACCGAGCAGCCGGCGCCGGGCGCGGTCGAGTTCGACTGGAACTACGACGTGCCGCTGATCGGCGCGCACGGGACGATGGTGCTCCGCGAGGTCGCGGGCGGGACGATCGAGCTCGACGCCACCGAGGGCGCGATGCGGGGCGGCCGGTGGCGCTTCGAGACGTCGACGCTCCCGAGCGGCGCGACGGCGGTGCTCGGCTGGGCGCGCTTCGACGTCTCCGAGGGGAACTTCGTCCTGCGGGCGATCTGCTCGGCCGACCCGAGCTTCCACGTCGGGCTCGGCGCGTCGACCGAGGTGATGATGGCGCGCGCGGTGCGCATCCGCGTGGACCGGCTGCGCGAGGACGAGGATCACGTGCCGGTGTGGCGCACGCCCACGGTCGTGACGGCGACGGCGCCTGCGGCGGCGACGCAGCCCCCGGCGCTCGTGCGCTCGGCGGTGCTGCGGCGCGGGCTGCTGACGCCGCGATGAGCGCGGTCTTTCGGCACTGGCCCAGCCACCGAATGCGCGGTCGAGTCCGGGCGCAAACCCGGAAGGGCGAGGAGGCGAGGAGCGCGAGAAGGGTGCGGCCGCTGCGCGGTCGCGGATCGATCGATCGATCGCTCCTCTCGCCCTCTCGAGTCCGGGCATTTCAGCCGGGAGGCGAGGAGAGCGGGGAGGCGAGGAGAGTGCGACCGCTCCGAGGTCGCGGAGCAGTTCGATCGTTCGCTATTCTACCCTTCTCTTCTTCCGATCTTTCGGTACTCGCCCAGCCACCGAATGCGCGGTCGAGTCCGGGCGCAAACCCGGAAGAGCGAGAAGGCGAGGAGCACGAGACGGGGTTCGATCGCTCCGCGGTCGCGGAGCCGATCGATCGATCTTCTCGCCTTCTCTTCTTCCGATCTTTCGGCACTCGCCCAGCCACCGGATGCGCGTAGCCGAGTCCGGGCGTCAACCCGGAAGAGCGAGAAGGCGAGGAACGCGAGAAGGGGTGCGACCGCTGCGCGGTCGCGAGAGAGGGGGGACGGGGCGCCGCCTCGCGATCGTCGACGTAATCCTGATCGTCGACGGCGACGGCTCAGGCGGCGAGCAGCTCGAGGAGCGGCTGGAAGCGGTCGCCGAGGCGAGCGGCCTTCAGGATCTCGCGGACGACGTCGGGGTCGATGGGCGGCTCGGGGGCGGCGCGGAGGAGCAGGCCGGCGAGCGCGATCGCGGCGCCGCCGCGCGCGAGGAGCTGGGCGAGGGTGGCCTCGCGTGTGAGGACGGGGATCTCGGGCCCGTGAGGCAAGCGGAGGCTCGTGGCGTAGAGGGGCAAGGCGGATTGCAATACTTCGACGATGGGCCCCGTGTCGAGGCGCGCGCCCTCGGGCAGCGCCGCGCCGGCGGGCGCGATGACCCGCGGCTTGCCGGTGGGGAGCGCGACGTAGCGAACCGGCTCGCCGTGCCAGGTCCCGGTCGCGCGCATGATCCACGCGTGCGCGGCGGCGTCGCCCGACAGCACCGCGCCGCAGGCGGCGAGGTCGGGCGCGATCAAGTGGAGCCGCTCGGAGAGCTGCTCGATCTCCATCACTCCTCCTCCTCCCGCCGAAGCAACGCGGCGAGCATCGCCTCGGCGGCCGCGTCGTCGCCCAGATAGCCCGTGACGATCGCCGCGTCCACGGGCCGCCCGGCGCGACCCGCCGCCGCGAGGAGGTTGCCCACGTCCACGAGGTCCTTGGACTTGTCCCCGCGGCGGGTGAGCTTGGTCGCGATCAAGGCCTCGAGGCCGATCACCGGGACCGCGTCGGGCTCGCGCCCGCGCCGCACCCGCACCGTCTGCCGACTGTCGAGCAGCCGATCATAGCGGTCGGCCCTGCCGGTGAGATCCTCGGGCCCGAGCGTCAATGACACTTGCACGGGGCCAAGTCGCATCGCGCGGGGCCCGAGGACGTGGGCGGCGCCCGGGCCCCGAAACTCCGACGCGAGCTCGTTCAAGAGCAGGACGGACTGCTCGGGCGCGCACCGCAGCGAGAAGTCCGCGTCCCGCGTGGCGCGCAGCATGACCGCGAGGGCCGGCTCGCTCGCCACGCGACGCTCCCCCGCGCCCGACAGGAGCGAGGCGATCCAGACCTGGCTCGCGCCGCCGCCCACCAGGCACGCGCGGACCCCGTGCTCCGCGAGCGCCTCGGTGACCCGGAGGATCGCGTCGTAGTAAGCGTCGTCGAGCAAGGTGAAGCGGGCCACAGGGGCATCGTATCGCCGCCTCGGCCCGCCGCGTATAGACTGGGGCATGGCCAGCGCCGTCGCTCCGCTGCTGCCCGATCTCGTCGTCGAGCCCGAGGAGCGGTTCGTCCTCTACGACGTGCCCTGGCACCTCTACGTGACCCTGCGGGACACGCTGGACGACTCGGGCTCGCGGCTGCGCCTGACCTACCTCGAAGGAGCGCTGGAGCTCATGAGCCCGTCCCCCCCGCACGAGGAGATCAAGAGCCTGATCGGACGCCTCCTCGAGGCCTGGTGCGTCGAGCGCGGCATCGAGGTGTTCGTGCGCGGCTCGACCACGTACCGCGAGGAGCGGGTCCGGCGCGGGCTCGAGCCGGACGAGAGCTACTCGATCGGCGCGTACCGCGAGCTGCCCGATCTCGCGATCGAGGTGGTGCACAGCCGGTGGCGCGTCGACAAGCTCGAGGTCTACCGCGGGCTCGGGGTGGGCGAGGTGTGGGTCGTACGCGACGGGACGGTGCAAGTCTTCTTGCTGGTCGACGGGGCCTACGAGGAGGCCGCAGGGAGCCGCGTGGTGCCGGAGCTCGACCTCGACGCGCTCGTGAGGGCGGCGGTGCCGGGGACGAGCCTCACCGCGGCGCTGCGCGCGTTCCGCGAGGCGCGCTGACCTCGTGGCCCGCTCACCCAGACCCCTGGGCGGCCGGCGCAAGCTGCCAGACACCGAACGGGTTGTGGAAGGGGTCACCGAGGTCGTAGCGCGTGTCGCGCCCGCGGCTCAGGCGATAGCGGGAGGCGGCGAGGAGGTCGGGCACGAATTCCTGACCGTCCTCGAGCGGCCGTGCGGTCGAGTGCGCGAGGAACGCCACGAGGTCCGAGTGGGACTCCGGGCCGCGCGGTTGGATGCGGCCGTCCGGCAGCCCGAGGTTGTGCATCCCGCACGAGCGGAGCGCGTCCCCCTGGCCCAGGGTGATCACGTACCCCGCGACGAGCGAAGCCGGATCCTCGAGGCCCTCCCGCGTGACGTCCCGCCACCGCTCCGCGGTATGGGCGATGCCCGCCGTCTCGACGAGCACCCCGAGGCCGCCGCAGTCGAGGACCTCCCTCGCGATCACCATGCTGCGCGCCGCGTAGTCGAGCGAGCCCCCCGGCATCGCGATCGTGAAGAGGTAGGTGCACGACTCGATGGACTCGTAGAACGCCGGCTCGAGGGTGAACGCGCTCGCGGTCTCGAACGCGTCGCGCAGCTCCGGAGGCGGGCGCGACATCGAGACCGTGCCGAAGCGCTGGCCGGACGCCCGATCGAGGACGGGGGTCATCGTCCCCGGCGACCCGAAGCGCCAGCGCTCGCGCAGCTGGGCGGTGAGCTCCTCGACCGCGCGCCAGTGACCCGGCACGGTGAGGACCGTCATCACGCGCGGCGCCTCCGGGGCCGAGCTCCTCCTTCGCTCGCGGCGCTTCATGCGCGGCATCATCGCACGAGCGTTCGCGGCGTCGCGAGCACCGACGAGCTCATCCGTCGAGTACAGGCCACGCGGAGGTGGTCTCACCTCACAGGAACCAGTCGCACCGCCGCAGGCTCACCACCGCGCCGTGGACGAAGTCGCCCTCGATGCTCAGCCGAGCGTCGAGGCGCATCGTCAACGACGTCTCGTCGAGCGCCTCGACGTCGAAGCTCCCTCCTTCCCCGGTCGCCTCGAGCCCGCCCCCGCCCGCGAGCACCTCGACGCCACGCGCGTCCGCGTGCGCTCCCTCCCAACCGCGGACCACCGGGTACGAGCCGGGGTCGGGCAACGTGTTCCCGTCCACGTCGCCCTCGTTGGTGTACAGGAAGAAGCCGAAGCCCCGGGGGGTCGGGACGGGCTCCCGGCGAGTGAGGTAGTCACAGACGTCGATATCGGCGGCGGTGAAGCCGCCCGTGATGCTCCAACGAGCGCCGTCGCGGAACGGCGCCCACCAGCCCGCGCGGTACTGAATGGGCGCGCCGTCGACGACGCCGCCGAGACAGACCCCCGGATCGTCGCAGACCCCGGCGTCATCGCCGCCGGCGGCGTCGCGCGCGTCGGCTCCGCCATCTGCGGTGGAAGCCGGATCGCAGCCGGCCGCCCCGAGGGCGCCGACGACGAACAGGAGGACGACGGAAGCGCCTCGTGTCACGCGGAGCACCAGCTCGCTGCGGGGAGCCACGCGACAATGAAGCTTGCAGTGCGTATCAGAAGGTGCCTCGCACTGCGGCAGCACACCCCGTCGGACCGCACGACATGCGGGCGGTCGTCGAGTCAGGGCCGTCGCGCAGCACGAGCGTGAGCACGAGCCCGGCCGCCGCGAGGGCGGCGCCCGCGATCCAGAGCACGTCGCCGGCGAGGGCGAGGGACTGGATCCTGTCGTAGTCCTCGCGCAGCGAGGAGGGGCAGCTCTGGCGCGACGGACACTCGGCGCCGAGCGCGCCGTCCTCGAGCAGCGCGACGCCGCCGAGCACGAGGCCGGTGGCGAGGAGCACGCCGCCGGCGCCGAGCACGATCGGGCCGATCGGAGAGATGGCTCCCTCGCTCGGCGTGGGGACCGGTGCCACCGCAGGGCTCGGGGTCGCGGGCGGCGGGAGCACGGCGATGCGAGCGCGCGCCTGCGCGGGGAGGTCGCCGATCCCCGGGAGGTCCGCGGGCGCTTCGCGCAGGAAGCGCTCGTAGCTCGCGCGGGCCTCGGCGCCGCGACCGGCGCGGTCCTGCGCGAGCGCGATGTTGTAGAGCACGAGGGGCGCGGTGTGCCGGCCCGCCTCGACGAGCAGCGCGTGCGAGCGGCCGTAGCCCGCGGCGGCCTCGTCGTAGCGCCCCGCGGCGAACGCGGCCTCGGCCGCCTCGAAGTGGCCGCGCGCCTCGCGGATGCGCACGTCCTCTTCGGGCTCCTGCGCGTGCGCCGCGAGCGGGGACAGCGCAACGAGCAGCCAGGCGAGCATGGGTCTCGTCACGCGGCGATTCTGCGGATCCGCGGCGGGTGGGGCAAGCACGGCCATGCGTCGTCATCGGCCGGCGGCGCGGAGAGTTTCCGATCGGCGTGGAGG
>JAYRVK010000938.1:0-1864 GCA_041918555.1 Sandaracinaceae bacterium | reverse complement strand
TCGAGCGCGCGGTCGAGCTCCTGCGCGAGGCGCACGCGCTCCACGAGGAGCCGGTGCTCCTCTACAACCTGGCGCGCGCGCTCGAGGGGATGGGGAGCTGGGCCGAGGCCGCCGACGCGTACGCGCGCTACCTCGACGGCGAGCCGGACGCGCCGGATCGCGGGGCGATCGAGCAGCGCGTGGCCACGCTGCGCCGCGCCGCGGACGAGGCGGTGCGCGAGCCGCCGCCCGCGCCGCTGCCGCCGCGCGAGCTCCCCCCCCCTGCGCCGACCGGCCCGAGCGCGGGCCCGTTCGTGCTGCTAGGGCTCGGGGCCGCGGGCCTCGTCACGGGCGCGATCCTCGGCGGGCTCGCGCTCGAGCGGCGCGACGCGGCGACGAGCGATCCCGTCCACGCGAGCGCCGCGGCCGCGCTGCGCGACGCCGAGGCGTTCGCCCTCGCGACCAACGTGACGCTCGTGGTCTCGGGGGTGGTAGCGGCGGCGGGGCTGGTCTGGGGTATCGTGGAGTGGACGAGCGGTGGTGGCGATGACGAGACGCGCGCGACGTTCCGCCTCGGGGCGGGCCCGGGGGGCCTGGCTCTTCACGGGCGCGCTCTTCTTCTCGAGTAGCTGCGTGCTCGAGGGCGTGGATCTCTCGGACAAGGGCTGCCCTTGCGACCGCGGCTGGATCTGCGACAGCGCGGCCAACCGCTGCATCCGCGACGGAGCGGGGGAGGGCGGCGACGGCGCGATCCGCGTGCAGGGCCTGCGCGGCGAGCACCCGACCTCGAACCAGATCCTCTGGACCTGGGCGGTCTCGGGGGACGAGGCCGACTTCGATCACTACGTCCTCGCGACCGCGGGCTCGCTCGAGGAGCTCATCGACGGACGCGTGACCGCGTGGGGCCCGAGCGAGCGCGCCGAGCTCGCGGTGCTCGCGGCGATCACCGGCGAGCACGCCGCCGCGACCGAGCACCCGCCCGACACCGAGGTCTTCGCGCAGCTCGTGGCGGTCGACCAGCAGGGCGTCGCGTTCGCCTCGAACGTCGCGAGCGCGCGCACGCTGCCGGAGGCCGCGAACGAGGTGGTGATCCTCGACGACGCGATCGAGGACCTCATCGGGCTCGACTGGGTGGAGGAGGCCTCCGACGGCCCGGCCCGCGGCGCGGTGCACCACTGCCTGCGCGTGTGGTGCGACGCCGACGGCGGCACCGTCCCGTCCGACCCGGGGGCCGGGGCTCCCGCGACCTGCGGCGCGAACGTGCAGTTCGCGGTCGCGCCGGTCGACGTGTCGGGCGTCGACCTCGAGCGCGGGTTCCTCGAGGCGGCCATCCGGATCGAGGACGGGCCCGCGCACCGGCGCCTGGGCCGCGTGTACTTCTTCCTCTCGCGGCCGGAGTGCGAGGCGCAGTGCGAGACGGACTGGGAGCACACCGACTGCCAGCAGTGCTACTGGCGCCGCGAGCCCCTCGCGTTCAGCGCGGACGGCACGTACCACACCGTGCAAGTCGCCTTGCCCCGCTTCGCGAGCCACGCCGACAGCGACGCGCGGCTCGGGCCCGAGGAGCTCGAGGCCCCGCTGACGCAGATCGCGATCGGCGCCGACTGGAGCCACGGCTCGAGGGTGTGCTTCGACGCCATCCGGATGCGCTACTGAGTTTGCCGAGGGGCGCTGCGCGCGCCCCTCCCCCACGCTTCGCGCGGGGCCCCCACCCCTCGTCGCGCGCGGCAAGCCGCGCGCGCACCCCGCGCCTCCGCGCGGGGGCCCCTCGGCCGACGGCCGGCGCTGCGCGCCGGCCTGGCCTCGATCGATTTATCGAAACGTATTGAGTTTGCCGAGGGGGCTGCGCGCCCCCTCCCCCAACGCGCTCAGTGCGCGCGCCGGG
>JAYRVK010000937.1:0-2517 GCA_041918555.1 Sandaracinaceae bacterium | reverse complement strand
GGGGGGGGGGGGCCCCCCCGCCCCCCGGGCGGTCCGCGGGGGGGGGGGGCCCCGGGGCGGCGGGGGCGGGGGGGGCGGGAGGGGGCGCGCAGCCCCCTCGAAAATAGACCTCACACCCCGATGAAGAGGCGGTGGCCGAAGTTCCGCTCGAGCTCGCCCTCGAAGATCTTCATCGCGGACGACTCGATGTCGTACTCGACGCGCTTGAACTCGAACTCGCGCCTCTCGGTGTCGTAGAGCGTGTAGCTCGCGCGGTTGTCGTAGTCGCGCGGCTGCCCGACCGACCCGACGCTCACCACGTACTTGTAGCCGTCGCGCAGCGTGAACTTGCGCGCGGGGAGCTCCTCGACCTCGCCGGGACGGAGCGCGAACACCTTGCAGAGGTGCGAGTGCCCGATGAGCGTGATGTCGCCGAGCTGCTCGAGGATCGGCAGGCACTCGCGCGCCTGCTCGGGCGCGAAGATGTACTCGAACTCCTCGAGCCGCACCGGCGAGCCGTGGCAGAGCGTGACCCCGTACTCGTCGAGGTCGTGCCGGTAGGGCAGCCCCTTGAGCCACGCGAGGTTCTCGGGCGTGAGCTGGCGCGCGTGCAGATCGAGCGCGTGGCGCGCGGCCTCGTAGTAGTATGAGTAGTCCATGCGCCCGGCGACCGCCGCGTCGTGGTTGCCGAGGATCGTGATCTCGGCCTTCTGACGGACGATGTCGGCGCACTCGTTCGGGCTCGCGCCGTAGCCGACGACGTCTCCGAGACAGAAGTACCGGTCCACGTCCTCCGAGCGGTACGCTTCCATCACCGCCGAGAGCGCCTCGATGTTGGCGTGGACGTCGCTGAAAATGCCTAACCGCATGGGCGCAGGAAACCCAAGGCTCCGGTATAGAGCGTAGCGGAAACGCTGTCCATTCTTTAACCTCGGGCTCCGGGTTTCCCTAACGTCGGTTTTCCGCCTATTCCTCGAGGTCCCCGTCCGGGGCGCGGCCCTCGAGCTCGGCGTAGAAACGCCGAGAGAACTCCAGGATGGGATCGCGCTTGGGGAGCTTCTTCTCGCCCCGCGCGCGGTCCTCGATGGTCTTCGCCTCCTGACGCAACGTCAGGGCTTCGACAGCCATCGCGGCCACCGAGGCGCGCTCCTCCTTGGTGAGCTTGTCGACCTGCTTCTCGCAGCCGTGGTTGGCGAGGTGCGCGAGGGCCATGATGTAGCGCTCGCGCGGGCCCTTCGGATCCTTGAGCTGCATCGCGACGGTGCGCTGGCTCGCCTGCCCGAAGGCGCCGAGCACGCGCGCGACCTCGCGCCACACGTCACTCTCCTCGGACGCGAGCAAGTGCAGCAGCGGGACCACCGCGCGCCGGAGCTTGAGGTGCCCGAGGCCGAGGACGAACGCCTGCCGGACGAACGTCTTGCGCGCCCCGAGGCCATCGATCAGCGCGTCGCCCGCCTCGTCGCCGAGCTCGAGGAGCTTCGGGACCACGCGCACGACCTCGTTCCGCGGCATCTTCCGGATCGACTTGCAGACGCGATCGGCGAGCAGCGGGTCCCTGCGCGACGCCAGCTCGAGCGCGACGTCCTGCCGGTACTTCGGGTGCTCGAGCAGCACGAGGAGCTCGTCGGCGCTGAGCTCGGGGAAGCTCGACGGCTCGACGCGCGGCGCGTCGCCGCCGCGCACCTTTCGGATGACGGTCCAGGCCTGCTCGTGGGTGTCGGCGTCGATCGCCACCTCCGCCTGGGCGGCGGCGGCGAGGAGCGCCTCGAACCCCGCGGCCGCGTCGGCCTGGCTGAGCCCGCCGCGATCGGGGAGCTTGGTGGTCTCGACGAAGGCGCGGATCTGCGCGGCGACGAGCTCGGCCGGATCGACCGCGAGCTCGTGCGCGATCGCCTGCTCGCGCAGCTCCGCGCCGAGCGGCAGCCCGTAGCGGATCGCCTGCTCGAGGTGGTGCTTCACGGTGCGCTCGACGTGCTCGGCCGGGATGCTGAGCCCGAGGAGCGCGCGATCCATCTTGTCGTGGCTGGCCCACGCCTCGAGGAGCTCGAGCGCCTTCTTCGCCGCCGCGGCGCTCTTCGCGGGAGCGAGCTCGCCCGGCGGGACGAACGGATGATCCTTGGGCCGGATCGGCGGCGGCGTGTCGAGCACGCGGTCGGCGGCCGTGCCGAACTCCACCGCGGCGGCCGTGCGCATCTTCGCGACGCGCTCGAGCACGCGCAGCACGTTGAGCTCGCGCTCCCCGTTCGCCTCGACGGTGCGGAGGTAGCGCCCGCTCGCGTCGTGCAGCGCGACGCGCGCGGAGCACTCGCGCCGCAGCCGCTCGAGGAGCTCCTTGCCGTCGTCGGCGCGGGGATCGAGCGCGGCGCGCACGATCTCGGGCCGGCCGTCCTTGCGCTCCGCGACGGTGAGCAGGCTGTAGCTCCAGTCCACCGCCGCTCGCAGCGTTTGATGGCGTAACGGGGCGACTCGGCTACCCGAGGTCAAGAGGGCAAACCGGTCGGCGAGACGCGCCCGAATCTGCTCGACACTCAGCGCCCT